>NZ_JALBGZ010000183.1:0-9550 GCF_023006515.1 Bradyrhizobium sp. PRIMUS42 | reverse complement strand
GGAAACTCGTCCAGCCTCATGCGGTCTCTTTCGGCTCGTCGATGATGCTGACATGGGCAGCGACGACGCGCCAGCCCTCGGAGAAGCGAATCCAGGTCTGCATCTGCCGGCGTTTCTGCTGAGGCCGGTTCGCTCCCCCGCCGGGGCCTGAAGCGCGGCGCGCTCCAGGTTTCGGTTGAGCAAACCCGCCGCACAATTTTTTAGATGCATTCGTGAACGTATATTTACGGGGCGTTCACGATCGTCCGTTAGCCTACGAACATAATTTAAGCATTGCTGCGGTCGACGGCGCATCGACCGCTGTGGGGTATGTTCCGTGGTTAAGGTTCTCGACGAACACGAACGCACGATGGCGTTCGCCGAGGTAGCGCTCGGTCAGATCCGATCGCTGCGACAGACGGCAATTCCCCGCAACTACGAGATCTGGTACGTCTACGCCACCGGCTACAACGCGCCGCTCAACAAGATCGTCAACGAGACGCTGGCGCGCAGCGGCAAGCTGACCGAAGCCGATCTCGAACAGATCTACGAGACCTATCTCTCCCACATCAAGACCACCGACCGCATCGACAAGGTCGGCGCGCGCGTCATCGGCGAGATCGACGACGTGATGAAGGTCTTGAGCGATGCGCTCGGCATGACCGGCTCCTACGATGCCAGCTTGTCGGGCGCCACTGAAAAACTCTCGTCGGCCAAGAGCCGCGACCAGATCAAGTCGATCGTCGAAACGCTGCTGCGTTCGACCAACGAGATGCGTGAGACCAACAAGGCGTTGGAAGACCGGCTGACGCTGTCGAAGAACGAGATCAGCAATCTCCAGCAGAGCCTGGAGGCGATCCGCGCGGAGAGCCTGACCGACCCGCTCACCGGACTCGGCAACCGCAAATATTTCGATCGCATGATCGATATGGCCGTGCAGAGCGCGCTCGCTTCGGGCGAGCCGCTGTCGCTGCTGCTGGTCGACATCGATCACTTCAAATCGTTCAACGATTCCTACGGCCATCTGACCGGCGACCAGGTGCTGCGGCTCGTCGGCCTTTCGCTGAAGCAGACCATCAAGGGCCAGGATATCACCGCACGCTATGGCGGCGAGGAGTTCGCGGTCGTGCTGCCCAACACCGCCTTGCGTCAGGCCCTCACGGTGGCCGACCACATCCGGCGCGCAGTGATGGCGAAGGAATTGAAGAAGAAGTCCACCGGCGAGATCCTCGGCCGCGTCACCATCTCCGTCGGCGTTTCGATGCTCAAGCAGGGCGACGACACCGATGCGCTGATCGAGCGTGCGGATGCCTGTCTCTACGCCGCCAAGCGTAACGGCCGCAACCGCGTGATCTGCGAAGCCGATCCGGAATACGCGGTCGAGACCCACAGCCGCGTGGCGTAGGCTTCCGCGAGTTGCCGTAGGGTGGGCAAAGCGAAGCGTGCCCACCACCTGTCTCGATCATGGAAAGACCGTGGGCACCGTGCTACGCGCCTTTGCCCACCCTACGGCACCGCCCGCTTGACATTCTTCGGCGGCAAGCAACATCCTCCTCGCCGCCTGAGCATTGAGGACTTGTCGTCTTGCCCAACCCCCACGACTTTCACACGCCGCAACCGTCCTACACCAGGGACGAGTTGCTGAGATCGAGCGAAGGCGGCTATTTCGGCCCGGGCAATGCGCAATTGCCGGCACCGCCGATGCTGATGATGGATCGCATCACGGAGATCAGCGTGGACGGCGGCACGTTCGGCAAGGGCCATATCGTCGGCGAGCTCGACATCGCACCCAGCCACTGGTTCTTCGATTGCCACTATCGCGGCGACGCGATGATGCCGCCAACGCTAGGGCTCGACGCCATGTGGCAGATGATCGGCTATTGGCTTGGCTGGTCGGGTTCGCCCGGCAAGGGCCGCGCCATCGGCGTCGGCGAGGTGGAGTGCACCGGCGAGATCACACCAGACGCCCGGCGCGTTCGCTACGAGGTCGCCATGCGCATGGTCCGCCGCGGCAAGCTGGTGCTCGGCATCGCCGACGGCCGCGTGCTTGCCGACGGCGTCTGTGTCTTCACGGCCAAGGATATGCGCGTGGGCCTGACCAAGGCTGTGGATTAAGCATCAGATCCTGTAGGGTGGGCAAAGGCGCGCCAGCGCCGGGCCCACCATCTTCTCCACAATCAGCAGCTTAACGGTGGGCACGCTTCGCTTTGCCCACCCTACGCACCGTTTTCTTGACTGCCTTCTTTGCCGGCTTTCGAGCGACTTTCTTCGCGGCCTTCGCCGCCTTCTTCCCCTTCGGCCGTGTCTTCACCTTGGCACGCTGCGCGGCGGCGAGTGCCGCCCTCGCCCATTGCACCAGCTCCTCGGAATCGTCGAACAGGCGCGCCGGCAGCTCCCAGTAGGAGTTCACGATCACCGTCTTGGCGCGGGTCGAATATTGGAACGGCTTTGAGCCTTCGGCTTCAAAGTACGGGATGGTCACCTCGTCGGCGCGGAAGAACAGGCCGGCACGCAAGGCCAGCGCGAAGTTGATGCCATCGGCGGAGATGCCGTAGCCGGAGAACATTTTTCGGATGGTGACGGGGCCGAAATCGGCGAACAGGTCGGTCAGGAATTCGCGGTCCATGCGCGCAACTCTCTCGTGCCCCGGACGCAGCGCGCCGTGAAACGGTGCGCTGCTGAGCCGGGGCCCAGTCCCTCTACGACGGGAATTATAGCGTGGGTCCCGGCTCTGCGCAGCAGCGCAAGCGCGCTGCAGCGCGTCCGGGACACGGGAGCGGAGCGTTGGGCTAACTACCCGTCGATCTTCGCCGGCCGCAGTTCGACCGACTCGCCGCAGCCGCAGGCAGAGATCTGGTTGGGGTTGTTGAAGACGAACTGAGCCTGCATCTTGTCGGCTTTGTAGTCCATCTCGGTGCCGAGCAGGAACAGAACGGCCTTGGGGTCGACCAGGATCTTGACGCCCTTGTCCTCGACGACCTCGTCGGTCGGGCGAACGTCATGGGCGTATTCGACCGTGTAGGACTGGCCGGCGCAGCCGCCGTTCTTCACGCCGACGCGCAGGCCGACGATCTCGGAATCGGCGCGCTGGGTCAGTTCGGTGATGCGCTGGGCAGCGGCGTCCGTCAGCCGCATCACCTGCGGGCGGGGCCGCCGGGGCTTTGGTGTCGAAGCTGGTGTCGAGCCTGACGAAATCTGGGTCATATTATCTATGTGGTCCGTTGCGGAGCGAATTCAATGCGAGCAGAGACCGTCACCACATGTTGAGCACGAGGCGGGCCTCGTCGCTCATGCGTTCGGGCGTCCACGGCGGCTCCCAGACGACCTTGACGTCGACCACGCCGACGCCAGGGACGCTGGCGACCGCGTTCTCGACCATGGTCGGCAGCTCGCCGGCGGCCGGGCAGTTCGGCGTCGTCAGCGTCATCTGGACATCGACCGAGCGGTCGTCCTTGATCTCGACCTTGTAGATCAGGCCGAGCTCGTAGATGTCGGCCGGAATCTCCGGATCGAACACGGTCTTGAGGCCCGCGATGATCTCGGTGGTCAGCCGCTCGGTTTCCTCCGGCGGCAGCGCCGACCGGGTTTCCATCGGATTGGCTTTGATTTCGGCCGTGTCACTCATGCGAACAAATCCCGCGCCTTCAAGAGCGCCTGTGCCAGATGATCGACTTCTTCCCGCGTATTATACATGCCGAACGAGGCCCGGCAGGTAGCCGTGACGTTGAACCGCTCTAAAAGCGGCATCACGCAATGGGTGCCGGCGCGCACCGCGATGCCCTGGCGGTCGATTACGGTGGCGACATCGTGGGCGTGGGCGCCCTTCAGCTCGAAGGAGATCACCGGGCCCTTGCCCCGCGCCGTGCCGATCAGCCGCAGCGAGTTGATCTCGCGCAGCTTGTCCTGGGCGTAGGTGGTGAGATCGTGCTCGTGCGCGGCGATGCGCTCCTTGCCAATCGAGTTGACATAGTCGATGGCAGCCCCAAGGCCGACGGCCTCGACGATCGCGGGCGTGCCCGCTTCGAACTTGTGCGGGGGATCGCCATAGGTGACGACGTCACGCGAGACCTCGCGGATCATCTCGCCGCCGCCGTTAAAGGGGCGCATCGCGACAAGATGGTCATACTTGGCCCAGAGCACACCGATTCCGGTCGGCCCGTAGACCTTGTGCCCAGTGAAGACATAGAAATCGCAGCCGATGTCCTGGACGTCGACGGGCAGATGCACCGCGCCCTGGCTGCCGTCGACCAGCACGGGAATGCCGCGGGCATGGGCGATCTTCACGACGTCCTTGACCGGCACGATGGTGCCGAGCGCGTTCGACATCTGCGTGATCGCGACCAGCTTGGTCTTGGCGGTCAGCAGCTTCTCGAATTCGTCGATGAGAAAATTGCCCTCGTCGTCCACCGGCGCCCACTTGATCACGGCACCCTGGCGCTCCCTGAGGAAATGCCAGGGCACGATGTTGGAGTGGTGCTCCATGATCGAGATGACGATCTCGTCACCCTCTTTGATATTCGGCCCGCCCCAGGACGACGCGACCAGGTTGATCGCCTCGGTCGCATTGCGGGTGAAGATCACTTCCTCGGTGCGGGGCGCATTGATGAACTGCGCCACCTTGGTGCGACCGCCCTCATAGGCCTCGGTCGCGGCATTGGCGAGGTAATGCAGGCCGCGATGCACGTTGGCATATTCGCTCGTATAGGCCTGCGTCATACGATCGAGCACGGAACTCGGCTTCTGTGCGGACGCCGCGTTGTCGAGATAGACCAGCGGCTTGCCATAGACCTGCATGGCAAGCGCCGGAAAGTCCCGGCGTACGCGGGCGACATCGTAGGCGCCGTTCTTGACTGCGGGATGCGTGCTCATTGGCGCCGCTCCAGCCAGCGCTCGGCGATGCCGATCACGTGCTCGCGCAAGCCGTCATCGGCGATTTGCTCGATCGCCTCGCCCACGAAAGCCTGGATCAACAGCGCCTGAGCCTGCTTCTCCGGCAGGCCACGCGCCTTCAGATAGAACAAGAGGCTGTCGTCCAGCGCGCCGGCGGTGGCGCCGTGGCCGCAGGAGACGTCGTCGGCGAAGATCTCGAGCTCGGGCTTGTTGTCTGCCTCGGCTTCGTCCGAGAGCAGCAGCGCGCGCGTCATCATCTTGCCGTCGGTCTTCTGCGCGTCGGGACGGACGATGATGCGGCCCTGGAACACCGAATGCGCGCGGTCGTCGATCACGGCGCGGAAGATCTCGCGGCTGACGCAGTTCGGCACGGCGTGGTCGACCACCAGCGTGGTGTCGCCATGCTCGGTCTTCTGCAACAGGTTGACGCCGTTGGCGGAGAGCTCGCTGCCCTCACCCGCCAGCGTGATGAAGCCCTGGAGGCGGCTCACCGCAGCGCCGGTGGTCATGTTGAAGAAATTCAGCTTGGTGTTCGCGCCGACGGTGACGAATTGCGAGGTGATGTTCACCGCGTCGGGTGCATCGTCCATCAGGCGGATATGTGCGACATCGGCGTTGTCGCCGACCGAGAGGATAACGGCATCGTTGACCTGATAGGCTTTCGCACCGGCCGCGACAAAGCTCTCGATGAGGGTGGCGTGGACGCCCTTCCCGATCACGACCCGCGAGCGGGTGAAGGCCGAGACGGAAGCCGCGGTCGCGATGTGAATGATCTGGATCGGCGCGGACAGTTGCGCGCCATCCGCGATCGACAACACGACGCCGTCGGTTGCCATCGCCGCGTTCAGCGCGATCACCGCATCCGTGGAGGCGGTCTTCAGGAGATCGACGTCCTGATCCAGCGTCTCCCGCAGAGTCTTGAAGCCCATCTCGGAGGCGAGCGCCTTGACGTCGGACAGATCGGCGGCGAACACGCCGTCGACCAGCACAAGCTTGCGGGCACCTGCGATCGCATGCACCTTCGCCGCGTCCGCGGCGCGTTTCAGCGCAGCCGCATCGGGCGCGGCTGCCAGCGGCAGTACCTCGCCGACCAATGCACGCAGATCGGTGTATTTCCATTCCTCGATCCGGCGGTGCGGCAGGCCGAGACGCTCATAGGTCTCGAACGCCTCGCGGCGCACTGCGGTGACCGCGGACGAACCCGGCAGCCGGCCCTCGGCGCTGGTGAAGAGATCGCTCACCGCGCGGCCCTTTCCGGTCTTTGCCACAGCAACGTTCATTGCAAACAATCCTTACGCGGCATCCTCGAACTGGGCGTAGCCAGACGCTTCCAGCTCCAGCGCCAGTTCCTTGCCGCCGCTCTTCACGACACGGCCCTTCGACATCACGTGCACGACGTCGGGCACGATGTAGTTGAGCAGCCGCTGATAATGGGTGATCACGACCATCGCGCGCTTGGGCGAGTGCAGCGCGTTGACGCCGTCGGCCGCGATGCGCAGCGCGTCGATGTCGAGGCCGGAATCCATCTCGTCGAGGATGCACAGGCTCGGCTCGAACAGGGCCATCTGCAGCACCTCG
Organism: Bradyrhizobium sp. PRIMUS42; assembly: GCF_023006515.1. Lineage (NCBI taxonomy): Bacteria > Pseudomonadati > Pseudomonadota > Alphaproteobacteria > Hyphomicrobiales > Nitrobacteraceae > Bradyrhizobium > Bradyrhizobium sp. PRIMUS42. The sequence goes on along the minus strand of NZ_JALBGZ010000183.1, from coordinate 3,103 downwards.
TTGCGCTTCTTCTCGCCGCCGGAGAAGCCGACATTGACGCCGCGCTTGAGCATGTCCTGCGGAATGTTCAGCGACTTCGAGACCTCGCGGACCTTCCTGAGGAAGTCAGGAGTGGAGAATTCATCCTCGCCCCGCGCCTTGCGCTGGGCGTTCAGTGCCGTACGCAGAAAATTCATGGTGGCGACGCCGGGAATCTCGACCGGGTACTGGAACGCCAGGAACACGCCCTTGGCGGCGCGCATATCCGGCGACATTTCCAGGAGGTCCTCGCCCCGAAACAGGATCTGGCCGTCGGTGACCTCATAGCCGGGCTTGCCGGCGATGACGTGCGAGAGCGTCGATTTGCCGGAGCCGTTCGGCCCCATGATGGCGTGGATCTCGCCTTCGTTCACGGTCAGCGTCAGCCCGTGGAGGATCTCACGCTCCTCGACACGAACCTTCAGGTCTTTCACTTCAAGCAAAGCCATAATGTTTTTCCATCTATCCCCTCACCCTGAGGAGCGCCGGAGGCGCGTCTCGAAGGACGAGGCCAACAATCTTTCCGGTAGCCATCCTTCGAGACGGCCGCTTGCGCGGCCTCCGCGGGATGAGGCCGAAGCTAGCCGACCGACCCTTCAAGCGAGATCGAGATCAGCTTCTGCGCTTCCACCGCGAACTCCATCGGCAGTTGCTGCAGCACGTCCTTGACGAAGCCGTTGACGACGAGGCCGACGGCTTCTTCCTGCGAAAGACCGCGCTGGATGCAGTAGAACAGCACGTCCTCGGAGATCTTCGAGGTCGTCGCCTCGTGCTCGAACGTCGCCGAGGAGTTCTTGGCTTCGATGTAGGGCACGGTGTGCGCGCCGCATTTGTCGCCGATCAGGAGCGAGTCACAGGCCGTGAAATTGCGAGCGCCAGTGGCTTTCCGGTGCGCCGTGACGAGGCCGCGATAGGTGTTCTGCGACTTGCCGGCGGCGATGCCCTTGGAGATGATCCGGCTCGACGTGTTCTTGCCGAGATGGATCATCTTGGTGCCGCTGTCGACCTGCTGATAGCCGTTGGAAATCGCGATCGAATAGAACTCGCCGCTGGAATTGTCGCCGCGCAGGATGCAGCTCGGATATTTCCAGGTGATGGCGGAGCCGGTCTCGACCTGGGTCCAGGAAATCTTGGAGCGGTCGCCACGGCAGTCGCCACGTTTGGTGACGAAATTGTAGATGCCGCCCTTGCCCTCGGAATTGCCGGGGTACCAGTTCTGCACCGTCGAATATTTGATCTCGGCGTCGTCATGCGCGACGAGCTCGACCACGGCGGCATGCAGCTGGTTCTCGTCGCGCTGCGGCGCGGTGCAGCCCTCGAGATAGGAGACGTAGGAGCCCTTGTCCGCGATGATCAGCGTGCGTTCGAACTGGCCGGTGTTGCGCTCGTTGATGCGGAAATAGGTCGACAGCTCCATCGGGCAGCGCACGCCGGGCGGCACGTAGACGAACGAGCCGTCGGAGAACACCGCCGAGTTCAGCGTCGCATAGAAATTGTCCGAGGTCGGAACCACCGAGCCGAGATATTTCTGCACCAATTCAGGGTGCTCGCGGATGGCTTCCGAGATCGGCATGAAGATCACGCCGGCCTTCTTCAACTCAGCCTGGAACGTGGTCGCAACCGACACCGAGTCGAAGACCGCGTCGACCGCGATCTTGCGCCGGGCAGGATCCTGATCGCCGGGCTTGGGCTCGACGCCTTCGAGCATCGCGACTTCCCGCAAGGGAATGCCGAGCTTCTCGTAGGTCTTCAGGATCTCCGGATCGATCTCGTCGAGCGAACTGATCGTCTTCTTCGGCTTCGGCGCCGAATAGTAATAGAGGTCCTGGAAGTCGATCTTGGGATAGTCGACGCGGGCCCAGGTCGGCTCGGTCATGGTCAGCCAGCGCCGATAGGCCTCGAGCCGCCACTGGAGCATCCAGGCGGGTTCGTTCTTCTTCTCGGAGATGAACTTGACGGTCTCTTCCGACAGCCCCTTGGGGGCCTTGTCGGACTCGATCAGGGTCTCAAACCCATAACGATACTGATCGACGTCGATGCGCTTCACGCGCTCGACCGTCTCTTGCACGGCTGGCATTCTATCCTCCGCTCGCGGTTTCAAGGACCGCGGTGGATCAAACTCGGACGAGTATTACGATGTTTTCTGGCCGAAAGCACGCGCTTAGAACCGTTCAAGCCGTGTTTCGTCGCTTAGCCTCTAAGTAGGGTATTACCGAGCTTTCGCCAAGCCTCTAACGCCCTATTGATGTCCTCTGGTTCCGTGGACCAGCCCAGACTGAGGCGCACCGCTCCCTGGGCAACCACCGGGTCATAGCCCATGGCCGAAAGAACGTGGGACGGCTGCACCTTGCCCGAAGAACAGGCCGAACCGGAGGAAACCGCGACCCCTTCGAGGTCGAAGCCAATCACGGCGGTCTCAGCCTTGAGGCCGGGCGCGGTGAACAGGACGGTATTTGGCAACCGCTCAATCTCCTCCGAAAAGATCGTTGCGCCCGCAATCCCTCGGATGCCATTTTCCAAGCGATTTCTGAGGGTTGCCATCTGCTCTGTATCTTCCGAAAGAGTCTGAAGCGCGACCTTCACGGCGGCGCCGAAGCCCGCGATTCCCGCAACATTCTCCGTTCCCGCGCGCCGGTTCAGCTCCTGGCCACCTCCCCGCAGCAACGGCTCCAATCCCGTCAGTCCCTCCGCCACGACAAGCGCGCCGACCCCCTTGGGGCCACCGATCTTATGGGCAGAGAAAGTCGCAAGATCCACGCCCATGGCGTTGATTTCGAACGGAATTTTTGCGAACGCCTGGATTGCATCGACATGCAGGAGGCCGCCGGCCTCGTGGACGATCCGGGCGACTTCCGCAACCGGTTGGACCGCGCCGGTTTCGTTGTTCGCCGCCATGACGGAAACCAGTGCCGGGGGACCCTCACCGAGCAGGCTCCTGAGATGGTCGAGATCAACCACACCGGAGCGCAATACAGGGATAAGACCGATCTTGTCCGTCGCGAACCGGCCGCCAGCCAGCACCGAAGCGTGCTCTACGGCCGAGACCAGCAACCGCTCGACCGGGCCGCCGGTTGGGCGTCGCAGG
>NZ_JALBGZ010000182.1:0-9555 GCF_023006515.1 Bradyrhizobium sp. PRIMUS42 | reverse complement strand
GAAGTGTTCCGCCGTGCGCTGGAGGAGGCCGATACGGCGCGCGAGGCGGCGGTGCGCGCACTCACCGAGCAGCGCCTCGCCGAGGAGAGCTACCGGAAACTGTTCGAGGGCTCGGTCGACGGCATCTATGTGACGACGCCGGCCGGCGATCTGCTCAACGCCAATCCGGCGCTGGCGCGAATGATGGGCTACGACAGCCCGCAGCAGCTGATCGACAGCATCAACGACATCGCCCACACCATCTACGTGCATCCCGAGGCGCGCGTCGAATACCAGCGGCTGATGACGCGCGACGGCATGGTGCGCGAGTTCGAGTATCAGGTGCGCCAGCGCAGCGGCGACATCCTTTGGCTCTCCGACAGCGCCACCGGCGTGCGCGACGAAGCGGGCAACATCGTCCGCTACGAGGGCACGCTGCGCGACATCACCGACCAGAAGCGCGCGGAAGATGCCATTGCCGAAGGCCGGCGCCTGCTCCAGCAGGTCATCGACACCGTGCCCGCGGTGATCAACGTCAAGGACCGCGACCTGCGCTACGTGCTGATGAACCGCTACATGGCCGGCATCTTCGGCATCGAGCCGGGCGACGCGCTCGGCCGCACCACGGCCGACCTGATGTCGCGCTATGGCGCGGCCAAGTCCGACGAGAGCGACAAGAGGGTGCTCAAGCTCCGCAAAGGCCTTGGCTTCTACGAGGAGGAGTACAAGGACGCCTCCGGCAACATGCGGCAATGGCTGGTCAACAAGCTGCCGCTGCTCGATGCCGAGGGCGAGATCGAGCGGATCGTCACCGTCGCGCTCGACATCGGCGAGCGCAAGCGCGGCGAGCAGGAGATGCGCAAGGCCAAGGAATCCGCCGAGACCGCGCTGCGCAATCTGCGCGAGACGCAGGCCTCGCTGATCGAGGCCGAGAAGCTCGCGGCGCTCGGACGCCTCGTCGCCGGCGTCGCGCACGAGGTCAACAATCCCGTCGGCATCAGCCTCACGGTCGCTTCCGCCTTGGAGCGCAAGACCGCGATGTTCACTGCCGAGGTCGAGCGCGGCGAGCTGCGCCGCTCCACGCTCAACGACTTCCTCAACACCAGCCGCGACGCATCCTCGCAGCTCGTCTCCAATCTCAACCGCGCTGCCGAGCTGATCCAGTCGTTCAAGCAAGTTGCCGCCGACCGCAATTATTCGGACCAGCGCAACTTCGATCTCGGCGACCTCACGGAGCAGGTGGTGATGAGCCTGCGGCCGGGCCTGCGCAAGCACAATCTGACGCTCAATGTCGAGTGTCAGCCGGATCTGACCATGAACAGCTATCCGGGCCCGTACGGCCAGGTGCTGACCAATCTGTTTCTCAATTCGGTGGCGCACGCCTTCCCCGACGGCCGGCCCGGGACCATCGACATTCAGGTGCGGGAGTCCGGCAAGGACAATGTCGAGATCATCTTCTCCGACAATGGCTGCGGCATGTCGCTCGACGTCCGCCGCCGTGCCTTCGATCCGTTCTTCACGACGCGGCGCGACCAGGGCGGCACCGGCCTCGGATTGCACATCGTCTACAGCATTGTCACCAACCGGCTCGGCGGGCGGCTCGATCTCGATTCCGAGCCGGGCAGCGGCACCCGCATCCAGATCATCCTGCCACGCACGGCGCCGCTCGAGCAGGCCGCGGAATAGCTAATCAGCCTCGGCGAGCTTGTGCAGCGTTGCGCCGAAAATCAGGCTGGCCTTGCCGACCAGCGCGGTGCCCGTCATTTCCGCGCGGGTATCCGTGTAGGTCCCGCTGACACCGATACCGACCGGGGCAGGGCCGCCGAACAGCGGATTGTCGTCGCCTCGCGGCGAAGTGTGCCGTTGCACCAGCACCTCGCCTTTGAAGGTGGTGTCATCCTTCACCACGTAGCTGCCGGTGTAATACAGATAGGCATCGCCGCCAAGAATCTTGCCGTCGCGAAAAAGAATGACGCCGCTGCCCTTGCCGGCTCGACCATCGAGCAGGGTCACATGAATCGAATAGAGACCGTTCTTCATAACGTCCCGCAGGCCGGCCGCCATCGCCCAATGGCGTAACCAATCCTGCTTTTATGCCAAAGCGCATCCGCTCGCGCAACGCGGCAGTTTGCCTGCCGGCCGCCAGAGTTGCCGACTTGAGCCGTAGTTGTCCCGGCTTGTGCGTGACGCCCTCATGACGGTCTGATGATGGGGTGAGGCCGGTCGTTGCGAATCAGAGTTGGCCCGCGAAATGCATAAAATTTGCTGCACTGGCCGCGGGGTGCTGGAGCAAGACGATGAGCAACTGGATCGATTCCGGCGGCGATGAGCCGCGTCTGTACAGTGCGCGTCCCACGAATTGCAAAAGCGAACGACGGCGCTCCGGCAGCGTAACACGCCGGCGAAGAGTGACAGGGCTGGCTTCCGTGAGGCTGGCTTGCGTTTTGGCTCTGATTGCGCTTGCAGCTCCGTTCGGGCATGCGCGCGACCGCGGCCAGTTCGTCAATACCAATGCGGATTTGAAGGCCTGGTTCGACAGCCTGCGCAGCGGCAAGGGGCCATGCTGCTCCGACGCCGACGGTTCGGCGCTCTCGGATACCGACTGGGACAGCAAGGACGGGCACTATCGTGTCCGCCTCCCGCGCTATGCTTCCGGGCTCGAAGGGCGGCCGGAGGAGCTTGTCTGGGTCGAGGTCCCTGAGGAGGCTGTGATCTCCGAGCCGAACCGGGTCGGGCGCACCATGGTGTGGCCGATCTACGGCTATATGGGCGTCACCATCCGCTGCTTCATGCCCGGCAGCATGACTTAGCCGCATTGGACGGAATGTCGTCCGGTGCGGCACGCGTCGCGTCAGGTGTATTTTTTGTCGCGCTCCAGCAGCTCGATCGAGATGCCTTCGGGGCCGCGGATGAAGCAGATGCGCACGCCGGGCCGGATCGTGGTCGGCTCACGCGTGAAGGTGACGCCCTTGGCCTTGATCTCGGCCGCGACGGCATCGATGTCCTTCACCGTCAGGCCAAAATGATCGAGGCCCTGATGCGGGTGCGGAGGCGGCGGGTTGACCACGCTATCGCCCTCGAGCGGTGCGATGAAGATCCTGGCGCCGCCAAGGTTCACGTCGATCCGTCCCGGCGCATGCACGATCTCACCACCGAGGATGTCCCTCAGCCAAGCTGCCGTGGCCTCCGGATCGGGGCTGCGCAGATGGACGTGATCCCAAGTGACGACGACTGGCATTCCAATTCTCCCAACGCGATCGTTCGATGTTGCGGCGCATGTTAACGGTCCCGGTCGGTGATCGCCACCGTCCTTGCCGATTCGTAGGGAACCTTAGTTCGTCTTCTGGATTGACGTAAGCTGCGGCCGAGTCGGTGTCGCGAGTCCGTCGTTGGACGTCAGCCGCCATCGGTGATGCAACCATGAACGCCAGGCTCGACCGGATCGGATTGGGGCGCTTCGCCGGAACCGGCGAGCGACTGGCGCGTGCTGTGACGTTGGCGAGCGTCTCATTTGGCGGGAGCCTGCTGTGGCTGATGGCCGCCATCATTGTCGGCTGTGGTGTCTGGATGCTGCTGCCCCTCTCCAAAGGCAATAGTGCTGAGCCCCTGAAGTCGGAGCTGGCGACGGTCGAACCTTCGCCTTCGGGCGATCCGGCAGCATCGGCCTCGTTGGCTTCCGAAGCTCAGGTCCCGGCTATGGCGGACCTCGATCGTCTCAGGATTTCATCGCAGACCTGGCGCCGGGGCGGCCTTGGCTCGAAAGCCCTGGTGACGTTCACGCTGCGAAACGACAATGACTATGCCGTAAAGAATGTCGAGATCGTCTGCGCCTTCGCGCGGCGCGACGGCAGTCATCTTACCGATCGCAGCCGCGTGCTGGCAGATCCGGTCAGCATGAAGAGCCGCAAGACCTTTGCGCGAATCTCCGTGGGCTTTGTCAACGTCAATGCCGATCAGGCGAAATGCTCGTTGGTCGCGGCACGTCGCGCGTAAGCACGGCATGTTCCGGTAGCGGAAAAGTTACCCTCCCTGGTGCTTGGCAAAAAAACCTGGCGTCGCCATTTGAACCGAACGGCTGGGTCAGGAACCAATTAAATGATCGCCTGTTGAAGGCGAAGAGCCCACGCGGGGATGCGGGGGGCGGAGCTCGGCCAATGCCCATCTTTCGGTATTTCGTCTTTGTCGGTGGAGCCTTGCTCGCACTGCTGTTTGCAGCCAACTATGTTCTGCCATCGCAACCGGTTGCGCAGGCTGTCGCCACCGTAAGCAATGATCAGCCGTTGATCAGGATCCGCTCCGACCGCCATCTGCCGGAGCGTGTCGTGCTGGATACGACCCAGCCCACGATTGCCGCGCCCGCGGTGCAGACCGCGGCTGTCGTGCCTCCCCAACCGCCGGTGCAGGAAGGTCTGTCGCCGGCCTTGGCCGAGCTGTCGGCCAAGGCGCGGGTGCGCGAGACATTCGCCCAGTTCACGCCGCCGAAGGCCGATACCGCTGCGGCCAGGAAACCCGAGGCCAAGCCACAGGGCTCCCAGGCCCTGGGTTCTCAGGCCCAAGCTGCTCCGGTCCAGGCTCAGCCCATGGAAAGATCCTCCAGATCTACTTCTCGGTGGCGCACGACCCGACCCAGCTCAACCGCCAGGGCCCCGACGTCGGCACGCAATATCGCTCGGCCCTCTTCACCACCTCCGACGAGCAGAAGAAAGTGGCGGAGGCCTATATCGGCCAGCTCAACAGCGCCAAGGTCTTCAACAAGCCGATCGTGACCAAGGTCGGCGCACTGGAGGCGTTCTACCCGGCGGAGGCCTACCACCAGGACTATCTGACGCTGCACCCGAACCAGCCTTACATCGCCTATAACGACCTGCCGAAGGTCGAGAACCTGAAAAAGCTGTTCGCGGATAACTACATTGAAAAGCCGACGCTGGTGAGCGCCAGCAAGGCCACCAACTGACCCTGAGATCACAGAAGAAACGGGAGACCCATGCCCGACACCAAGACGAAGACCACCGACGACAAGGTCATCAAGAGCGAAGAGCAGTGGCGGCGCGAATTGTCGCCGATGCAGTACGCGGTGCTGCGCGAGAAGGCGACCGAGCGTCCCTTCTCGGGCGAATATGAGCACGACGAGCGCGCCGGCACCTATGTCTGCGCCGGCTGCGGCAATCAGCTGTTCTCTTCGGACTCCAAGTTCGATTCCGGCTGCGGCTGGCCGAGCTTCACCCAGCCCGCCGCCGAGAGCCATATCGACGAGGAGCGGGACGTCAGCCACGGCATGATCCGCACCGAGGTGCTGTGCTCCAAATGCAGCGGTCATCTCGGCCACGTCTTCCCCGATGGCCCCGGGCCGACCGGCCTGCGCTATTGCATCAACTCGGCGGCGCTGAAGCTGGAGCCGAAATAATCGGCGTGCGGGGTGGGGTTCCTTCGTGGAACCCGACCGCGGGATATGCTTTTCTTTCCTGGCGGTGCGGCCGATCATCGCATTTGGCGGCCGCCAGGGAGGAAGCCATGTCACTCGGGACCATCCTGATCATCCTGGTGATCATTTATCTGGTCGGGGGCCTGTCCGGCCGCGTGGGCGGTTATGGCTATGGCCTAGGCCATTCCGGCATGGGGATCGGCGGCGTCGTGCTCGTTGTGTTGGTCGTCCTGCTGCTTCTTGGCAAACTGTAAACCATTTAACATATTGAAATTACTAGACTTATAGCGGTCGCGGGGCTGCCATGCGCGGATTCATCATCTCCGATCGCAGGGGTCGCATTTTTGTCAAAACGGCCTATATTAGAGGGCGAAATGGCATGTGCGGCGGGCCCGCTCGATTGCGGCCCCCTGCCCTCCCAAACCCCACGCGCTTAAAGCCCCAGATAAGATCACGAGGTCTTTGACCATGCGTCCACTGCGTCCGTTCAACTTCAACACCTCCGCCGAACTCTTCCCCGCCGCGATCCGCAAGAAGAAGCGTGCGGGCTTCACCTATCGCCGGTTCGGCACCGCGGCCGAAGCGGTGCAGTTCGCGATGGAGCAATTGCCGACGGATTCGCTGAACGGCGCCTATCTGCAGGTCGAGGAAGCGCGTTTCGACCAGAACGGCATCCGCTCGCTCTATGAGAGCGAAGCCTTCCCGCTGCCCCGGCGCCCCAAGCCGGTGGAGACCAACGCCGACGCCGACGCGGCGTAAGTTTTCGCGAAGCCTTACGATGTGCGCAGAAAGCGCGATGGCCGAAAGGCCGTCGCGCTTTTTGCGTTTCTAGTTCTCCCTCTCCCGCTTGCGGGAGAGGGCCGGGGTGAGGGTGTATCCGCAATCGAGGATCCCCCAAGAGGTGAGAGCCCTCACCCGGCGCTCCGCGCCGACCTCTCCCGCAAGCGGGAGAGGTGCATCGAGCCTGACGCTTGAATATCAAAATCCTGAAGCTTCACATCCGCGGCTGCTTCTCCAGCCAGCGGCGGAGCAGACGCACGTTGCGCATGTTGGCGCGGAACATGACGTCGAAAGCGTCCCCGGCGAACGGGACGATGCCGACCACGCCGTCGAGCGCGACATTGCCCAGCATGCGCGCGGTAATGTACCAGGGCGCGCCCAGCGCGCGGGCTTCGCGCACCAGCCACAGTGAGATCGCCGTCGTGATGATGTCACCGACGACAGGGATCAGGCCGATCAGCCCATCGATGCCGTAGCGGATGTTGGTGCCGGGCAGGACGAAGGCGACGTCGAGCAGCTTTGCGATCGCCTCGAGCCGCGCGATCCGCTGCTCGCGCGTCAGATTGCCGAACGGATTGCCTTGCCCGAAATCGAAGCGAAACTCGCGAAATCCCTGCTCCAGCGTTTCGGGGCGGATCTCATGGCCCTCCTGATCGATGATCGGCCCGTGCGCCGCCTTGCCTGAGCTCGCATGCGGGCCGCGGCCCGAACGGGATCGGCGCGGAGCAATGATGTCGTCGTCGGACATGGTCATGGCCTTCAAGAACGCGCCGCCGCGGCGGAGGTTGCTGTGCCGCGCTCTAAAGTCGCGCGCTCAGGTCGGCGCCGCCACTGCTTGCGGCTCCTTGACATATCTATGCACGAGCCAGGACGAAATCGCCGCCGGCACGAACCCGACGAGGCCGTACAGAATGAACTGCACCGCGCCCGAATCCGGCCCGCGGGAGCTATAGGTGAGCGAGGCCAGCACGAAGGCGAACAGGCCGACCAGCAGCATCCGCAAGCCCGGGCCGATCCGCCTGATATGGAGCAGGATGTCGTCGACCGCACCGATCATCAGCGCGGGCAGGACGCCGAACAGGTAGCTGTATTGCAGGGTCTTGAAGAACACTACGAATAGCTTGCCGACCTCGCCGAGACTGGTCTGGGCCCAATAGCCGGACTGATAGGTCGTCGTCAGCAGCAGCAGGAACCCGCCGAAGAACGGGCCCACCAGCGCATACACCAGATAGCGTTTCATCAAACACCCTCACCCTTCTCCAGTGTTATAGCAGCGCCTCGGGAACCTTGAATAGCGGGGCGGACTCTGCCTTTGGGGGAACAAGTGACAAGGCGACGAGTTCAGACAGGACCTGAATTGTCCCTGTCATATTGGAGCCGCCGATGGTCCGCAAATTTCTTCTGGCGACAATCACGCTGGCGGCCCTGACCGGTCTGTCGAACGCGCCCGCTGTTGCGCAGGGCCATATGGGCTCGCCGCAGGAGCAGCAGGCCTGCTCGCGGGACGCATCGCGCTTCTGTCGCAAGGATCTCGGCAATGACGGCGCGGTGCAAAGCTGCCTGCAGGCCAACCGGGCCAAGCTGTCGCGCTCCTGCAGCAAGGTGTTTCAGAGCCACGGCATGTGAGGCCACAACCATCCCCCAGCGAACGGAGAGTGAGGCCATGTTGCGCGACGAACAGCTCTCAATCCTGCGGGACATCAGCCAATCCGTTGCCTTCGCCGACGACCGGCAGGGCAAGATTGGGCAACTGATCGCGGACGGTTACGTGATGAAGGACGGCGACCTGTTCGAGCTCACCGCCAAGGGCGTCACCGCCGTCGAGGAACACGCCTCCGCGCTCGGCGCGAGCGATGCGGAACAAGCGAGCGCATCCTTCGATCGATTGATCTGATCTCGCGCGCACGCTTTGTGCGTGACGTTCACGCAACAACTGCAAATTCCTTCATGTGGACCATTGCAGCCGCACGGCAATGGCGCATACTTCGCTCGGGCGGCGCAGCACTTTTCGATTCGAACATCAAGAAATCGAGCGACCACATCCGGGACCGACGTTCCCGGCGTGAAGGCTGTGACATGCGGCAGATCAAGTCGCGTGCGGCGCCCCAAAACCAAGTGGCTCAAGCCTAGGTAAATCGGGGACCCCTCTGCATGACACGCACTCAGACCATCGCTTCGCTGTTTAAGACCACCGCTTCGCTGTTGGCCGTCGCAACCACCGCCATCGCATTCCAGACCTCACCCGGCCTCGCCTTCTCGTCCGAAGCGCAGCAGATGTGCACGGGCGATGCGATGCGGCTTTGCTCCAGTGAAATCCCCGATATCCCGCGGGTCAGAGCCTGCATGGTGCGGAACAAGGCGCAGGTCAGCCCCGGCTGCCGCGCCGTGATGGACCGCGAGGCGGTCGCCTCGCGCAAGCGGGAAGCGGCGGCGCAGTAGTTGGACCACCCGGGATGTCATTCCGGGGCGGTGCGCAGCACCGAACCCGGAATCCATTTCTCGACGTCACCCGCTGCACGATGGATTCCGGGCTCGTGCTTCGCACGCCCCGGAATGACAGCAGCAGCCTAATCGCCCCACTGCGCGAAGGCGTCGTTGAAGGCGCGCTCGCCGGGGGCGCCCTTCTCGATGGCGATGATGGCGCGGCGCTGGTTGGCATAGACCAGCGGCACGTCGAACCACGAGCGCTCCTTCAGGAGCTGGACGTTGCGGGAGCGGTCGGCGTCGACATTGGACAGGCCGACCAGGAAGAAGCCGTCGGTGACCTTGACCGCGAGCCCGGCGAGCGGCGTGCCGCGCGCCTGCTCGTTCGACTTCATCAGGATGCCCGGCACGTTGGAGACGCTGCCGCCCGGAAAGTCCGGCGGCAGGATGAAAGTCAGCTCCGCGGTGTGGCTCGCCGGCAGCGAGGAATCGGTGTTGCGGCGGAACGACATCGTCATCTTGAACTTGCGGTCGGGGATCTCGATGTCGGCGCGCACGGCGACGTCCGCCTTCTGGGCGCCCGAGGCCTTGATCGGCTCCAGCCGCCACACCACCGAGCCGACATATTGCTTGCCCTTCGGATCGGACGGATCCTCGTCATAGAGCACGACCTTCTGCGCCACCGGCGCGACCGGCTGGTCGCTGGCCGAAGGCTGCCCGACACGATCGGGGATTTTCGGCTTGCTCTGCGGCTGCGCCGGAGTCGGCGTGTCCGCCACTTGCGTCGCGGACGGCTTGAGAAAGCCGTTGACGATCTGGACCAGCTGCTTGCCCCAGAGGATGCCGGCGCCGACCAGGATGAGCACGATGCCGACGGCAATCGCGCTCTTGAAGGGGAAGGCGGAGCCGGTGCGGACGCGCTTCTTGGCGGCGCGCTCGGGCGCAATGCG
>NZ_JALBGZ010000181.1:0-9559 GCF_023006515.1 Bradyrhizobium sp. PRIMUS42 | reverse complement strand
GGGATGTCGATGGGTGGCGGCGGTGGCTTCCGCGGTGGAGGCGGAGGAGGCGGGCGCGGTGGTGGTGGTGGCCGGCGCTCCGATATGGCGCTGAAGCACGACGTCGTCCTGCTCGGCTATCTCGGCAACGGCCTCGGCTATTACCGCTTCAGCTACGTCGGCAGCGACAAGGCTTATGTCGGTGTCATGGCTCAGGAGGTCGAGCAGGTGATGCCGAACGCCGTAACGCGCGGAAGCGACGGATATCTGCGCGTGTACTACGAGAAGCTCGGACTGACATTCCGCACCTACCGCGACTGGCTCGCCGGCGGCGCGACGATCCCCGCGGAGGTGTCACCATGACCGGTCTGAAATCGTTACGCCGCGCGCTTCTGCCCGGCATCATGGCCCTGGCGCTGCTTGGCTCTGCGTCACAGGCCCAGCAATCGTACGAGACGCCGGAAGACGCTGCCGCGGCGCTTGCGGCGGCGGTCAAGAGCGGGCCGCGCGACATCCTGAAGGTGCTCGGCAGGGCCGCCGAGGACATCGTCTTCTCCGGTGACGAGATCGCCGACAACGATATACGACGGCGCTTTACGTCGATGTATGACGCCAAGCATGGCCTCAAGGCGGAGGGCAACAAGACCGCAACCCTGATGCTGGGCCCGGACGATTTTCCGTTTCCGATCCCGCTGATCAACACCAAGTCCGGCTGGGAGTTCGACACCGACGAGGGGCGGATCGAAGTGCTCCGCCGCCGCATCGGCCGGAACGAGCTCGACGCGATCCAGACCGCACTCGCCTATGTCGACGCCCAGAATGAATATGCCGGCAAGGATCGCGGTGAGGGCGTCGGCGTCTACGCGCAACGCATCGTCAGCAATCCCGGCAAGAAGGATGGGCTGTTCTGGCGCGACGACAGCGACCCGAGCCCGCTCGGTCCGCTTGCGGCGGAGGCGTCTGCCGAAGGCTACAAAGCGTCAGGTGTAGGGCCGAGCCCATATCACGGATACTATTTTCGGATCTTGAAGGGGCAGGGGATGGACGCGCCGGGCGGCCCACTCAACTACGTCGTGAAAGGCAAGATGATTGGCGGCTTCGGGCTGATTGCCTGGCCTGCCGAGTATGGCAATTCCGGCGTGATGGCCTTCCTCGTCAATCATGACGGTACCGTCTACCAGAAGGATCTCGGCAAGCGCACGGACTTCGTTGCCAGGCGTATCTCCTTGTTTGATCCCGACCAGACCTGGAAGAAAGTCGATGCAGAGAAACCTTGAGCGCTGCATCGCCTTTGCGAGGACTTCGGCAATTTACCTCGGAACGATCGCGCTCCTTGCGTTGGTCGTTCCTGCGACACCGTCCTTCGCGCAGGCCTCAGGCCATGTTCGGGTCAAGATAGTGAAGGCGGGCCTGCTCGTCGGCGCTGGCGCGGGCAACGGGGTGCTGACCTATCGCGGCCACAACTATCCCTTCCAAGTGTCCGGCATTAGCCTTGGTATCACGGCTGGCGCGACCATCGGTCGGCTCGATGGCTGGGCTTCGGGCATCCGCGAAATCTCCGACTTTGCGGGTTCCTACAGCTCAGTTGGTGGCGGCGCGGCGCTCGTCGGGGGCGTGAACGGCGTCCACTTGCGTAACGACAAGGGGGTCGTGATCGTCCTGCGAGGGCCGAAGGCGGGCCTGGAGTTTGCCGCCAACCTCAGCGGGATTACAATATCGCTTGCGAAATGAGGTTGCAGGCGATTGACACTTCTGCCGCACATTAGGCGGCGAGTTTCAGTGTCGAGGGTTTGACGGCCAACCCAAGACTGCAGAAGGCCGCACGCCAGGCTTGTCGCCGACCAGGCAGGTTCGGTGACGAGAACGGCCTCATCGCCCGCACCTGAAAGCTCAGTTGCTGCGGTCACTACACCGTGGCAGGATGTCCCCTGTTAAAATCCGAGGCTGTCCAGGCGAGCGGGAGCCATGGACGGATGTCCGGGCTGCCGCGCACTCGAACAACCACAGTATCAACAACCGCCGGAGCACAGGCGGCCACCATGCTGAACGTCGAAACGCAGCGTTACACGCCCGCATCGGATCGGGACCTTCCTGTCGTAGTCGCATTGATGCCCGCAACGCCGAAACAGCGAGCAGTCGCGGTTGGCCTTGCCGTCGTGATTATCGCCCTTGCAGCGCTAGTTGCGCCTTTTGCGCATCTCCAGATCGGCAGGATCGACAGCTTCGTTCCGGTTCTTCAAACCGTCCTGAGCGCAGCCGACCTGCTTACGGCAATTCTGCTGTTGGCCCAGTATTCGGTCCAGCCGCATCGATCGCTGCTTGCCATCGCCAGCGCATACCTCTTCAGCGCCTCGTTCGCCTTCCTGCAGACGTTGAGTTTTCCGGGAGGCTACGCACCTAACGGCATCATCGGTGACGGCTACAATACGCCGGCTTGGTTCTTCGTCCTTTGGCACACGACGTTTTCTTTGTGCGTGCTGTCCTACGCCT
The DNA here is from genome assembly GCF_023006515.1 of Bradyrhizobium sp. PRIMUS42. NCBI lineage: Bacteria > Pseudomonadati > Pseudomonadota > Alphaproteobacteria > Hyphomicrobiales > Nitrobacteraceae > Bradyrhizobium > Bradyrhizobium sp. PRIMUS42. The sequence continues at coordinate 7,090 of NZ_JALBGZ010000181.1, read as the reverse complement.
TGCTGAAGGAGATGAAAGCGGAAATCCCCCGGTCGCCCGCTGCCAGCATCGCGCTCTCGCTTGCGTTCGTGTTCGGGGTGGTGGTTCTAGCGGCGCCGCTTGTGACCACTTGGGTCGGGCACCTCCCGAGCTTCTACACGACGAGTGTCACGCTGCAGACGCGGCTCGGTAATCAGATCAACGTCGCTTTGTTCGTTTTCGGCGCGTTCCTGTTCTTGCTGCTCTTTGCACGCGGGCGAACGGTGCTTGATCTCTGGCTGATGGTGACCCTGTTGGCTTGGCTGCCTAACTTCCTCGTGGCAGCCGTCGCGAGTTCGGTTCGCTTTTCGGTTGGTTGGTATGCGGCGCGCGGCTTTGCGCTGGTCGCAAGTTGCATGCTGCTGTCGGTCCTGCTGACCGAAATGACCGTGCTCTACTCTCGGCTCGCCAGTGCCCTGACAATGCAGCGGCGTGAGCGAGCCAATCGCTTGGTGAGCATCGACGCTGCCACCGCGGCGATCGCTCATGAAGTCAGGTCGCCTCTGGGCTCGATCACTTTGAATGCAAGCACGGCTCTCCAGATGCTTCAGGCGCAACCTCCTCGGCTGGACGAGATCAACGTCATTCTCAAGGATATGGAAGAAGCGAGTTTAAGGGTGAATGAGACGATCAGGAGTGTTCGCGGGCTTTTCAAGGACGCCGCTGATCAACCTGCGACGATAAACATTGAGGAAATCACGCGCCAGGTATTGCGGCTACTGCAGCACGAATTGCAGTTGAACGAAGTGTCGGTCGTGACTGAATTTCAAGTCGATGGCGCCTTGGTGCGTGCGGATCCCGTTCAACTGCAACAAGTGATTTTGAACCTGCTGAAAAACGCCATCGAAGCGGTCAACTCCGCTTTGACCGACGGTCGTAGATTGAACGTTGGAACACGGCTCGACGGCGACGCTGTTATCCTCTTCGTTCGCGATAACGGCGGGGGAATTTGTCCGAACGACCAAGGCCGCATTTTTGAGCCGTTCTTCACGACCAAGCGGGCAGGGATGGGACTGGGCCTGCCGATCTGCCGCATGATCGTGGAAAGGTATGACGGCAGTTTGGTTCTTGCAGAATCCAGTCGTCATGGCTCGACCTTAGAGGTGGCTTTGCCGGCCATGCATCTGGTCTAAGCTCCGAAGCGTGACGCCCGCGCCGTATTCCGAAGGAACAGGAAGCGCATTCTTGCGAAGGATGCGCACGAATGGCCAAAGCGCAGGTATTGCACAGCTCAACAATCATAATGTCGGATATTTCGCTGAAATCGCAAAGCTACCGCTTCTCCGTCGCCCCCATGATGGATTGGAGCGAGAGTTCAGGTTTTTCAACTGTTTAGAGGGCTGCGTGTGCGCCGGGAGGTCAAGGAAAATCTCATCACGTCTAATGTGAGCAGGGATTTCTTAGCTGGGCTGATGCTGAAACTGGTAATGCCGACGGGCACTAAAAGGAACGACTTGAATTGATACCCGCTGGGAAGGTGCAATACCGCGTAGCGCTCAGTTCGCACAACGCGCCTCGAGCGTATCGACGAAGGCGCGATCCCATCGGCCCTCACGGATCGCGTGGATAGTGCCGTTTTCATTTTGCTCCTGCGCCAATGCTTTCTCGATGACCGTTGCGGCCAGGGACGGTGGAAATGCGAGGAGGCCGTCCTGATCGCCTACAATGATGTCGCCCGCGTTCACGGGCATACCGCCGGCTGTGTCGGGACATTGATCGCTCCGGGACCATCGGGCTCTCGGCCAAAGCGCAGAACTATCCGGGCCAGCTCTCCGGCGGACAGCAGCAGGGCGCGGCGATCGCGTGCACACGTACGATTGTCGCGACGGAGCGACCTTTCAGCCATTTGTTCTGGAGTCGGCGTTGCCACCCCGCCAAACTGCAGGCTCTAGACACGTTCTCGTGTTGGAAGTGAGTAGCGTTGTGACGTTTGAGACCTCCAACGTCGCCCAGTGCGTCGCGGCTAGGGGACGCGCCCGACGACTAGGCGCGTCCCAAGTTTTGATGGTCTACAACCAAACAGGTGTCGATTAGATCGAGGTCGGCCGGCAGTCGTTCGTCGCATTGGTCTAGGGAGCGCGACCCTTACTTTCATAGATGCTGACGTCAATGAGAATGCCGGCCGCGGGGCGACGCAGTTGAACCGCTAGAACTCAATTGACTCTGCTGCAGGATCGATTCGGAATTTGGTGCGCTGGACCTCGCCCGCAAAATGGGTAGCCGGAGCGCAGCGGCACGCTAGCCGCGCCGGCGCGCGCGCAGTTTGCGAAAATCATCGCCGGCGTGATGGGAGGAGCGCGTCAACGGCGTCGCTGATGCAAGCAAAAAGCCCTTGGCATAAGCGATCTTCTCATAGCTGTCGAATTCGCCAGGCGTCACAAAGCTTACGACAGGGTGATGCTTGCGCGTGGGTTGCAGGTACTGGCCGATTGTCAGGAAATCGACGTCGGCGGATCGCAGATCGTCCATCAGTTGCAGCACCTCGCTCCGGTCCTCGCCAAGACCGACCATGATGCCGGACTTGGTGAAGATCCGCGGATCGAGTTCCTTCACCCGCTGCAGCAGCCGGACGGAATGGAAATAGCGTGCTCCCGGTCGCACCGTCAGGTATTTCGACGGCACTGTTTCCAGATTGTGGTTGAACACGTCGGGCTTCGCCACGACCACCGTTTCGAGCGCGTCCGGCTTGCGCAAAAAGTCCGGCGTCAGGATTTCGACTGTCGTGCGAGGGCTTGTCCCGCGGATCGCGGCGATCGTAGCCGCAAAATGCGCCGCGCCGCCGTCGGCGAGGTCGTCGCGATCGACCGAAGTGACGACCACATGTTCCAGCCCAAGCTTGGCCACTGCTTCGGCGACCTTGACCGGCTCGTCGGCGTCGAGCGGGCCGGGCAGGCCGGTGCGCACGTTGCAGAAGGCGCAGGCGCGTGTGCAGGTATCGCCCATGATCATGAAGGTCGCGTGCTTTTTCGCCCAGCACTCGCCAATGTTGGGGCAACTTGCCTCCTCGCACACGGTCACGAGCTTGTTTTCGCGCACGATGCGCTTTGTCTCGGCCCATTGGGCTGAGCCGGGCGCCTTCACGCGGATCCACGCAGGCTTGCTCTGGATAGGCGTATCGGGACGGTTCGCCTTCTCGGGATGACGCGGCGTCTCGGGCCCCATCTTCGCTCGCGGATCGCCGTTGAGGAGATCGAGTATGACAGTCATTTGGTCAGCCCCGTGAATGCGCCGGTCGCGAACATTCAGCTATCTGAGCAAAGTTCGTCAATTCGATTCTTAGTCTTTCCGCGAGCGACCTCTCCCGGCCGGATGCGACGCCGCGCGGACGCTGTCGCTTCGAGCGCGCAGCGGGTTTCCGCCATCGAGCCCTGTAAATGCTGGTCCGACATTTCGGGCGGTACACCCGAACGGCTTTCCGAAGCTTCAGACAGATCCGGGCCGATCGGAGAGGCGGGCTTGCCGGATTGCATCGCAAACTCAAGCAAAACGAACGGCATGCGCGTGATTGGCGCGCCTTTCCGAGTCTGGCACGAATGCTGCTTAGGTGTCTGCAAAAGAAGCGATAGCTCAAAAGCAAACGACGCGAGGGGACGTTCATATGCCAGCCAGCACTCAATCTTTCACCTAGAACGACAGGCGATACCGCCTGCGTGGCATTGCGCGCTTTCCGCTTGACGGCGGAACGCAATGAGCAATGACGCCTGACTTCGGCTTGGCATGCAAGGGAGAGAGTAATGACAGTCGCGGACGCGCACGATCAGGATCCGCAGGAGACCCGGGAGTGGCTGGATGCCCTGTCGGCAATCCGAGGTCACCGTGGCAGTGAACGGGCCGAATTCGTCGTCAATACGATGATTGACGCAGCGCGTAGCGGCGGCCTCAGCATTCAGCAGACGTTGACGACGCCCTATTGCAACACGATTCCGTCGGATCAGCAGCCGGCCCTGCCGGGCGACCGCGCCATCGAGCACAAGCTGCGCTCGATCATCCGGTGGAACGCGTTGGCAATCGTGCTGCGCGCCAACAAGGAGAGTTCGGAGCTTGGTGGCCATATCGCGAGCTTCCAGTCCGCCGCTACGCTCTACGACATCGGCTTCGGCCATTTCTGGCATGCGCCTACGGAAACGCATGGCGGCGATCTGATTTTTGTCCAGGGGCATTGCTCGCCCGGAATCTACGCGCGCGCCTTTCTCGAGGGACGTCTGAGCGAGGAGCAGCTTCTCAGTTTCAGGCAGGAGACCGGCGGCAAGGGCTTGTCGAGCTATCCGCACCCGTGGCTCATGCCGGATTTCTGGCAGTTCCCGACGGTGTCGATGGGGCTGGGGCCGCTGATGGCGATCTACCAGGCGCGATTCCTGAAATATCTGGAGAACCGCAATCTCGCCGAGACTGCAAACCGCAAGGTCTGGGCGTTCATGGGTGACGGCGAAACCGACGAGCCGGAATCGCTCGGCGCGATCTCGCTGGCCGGCCGCGAGAATCTCGACAATCTGATCTTCGTCATCAACTGCAACCTTCAGCGGCTCGACGGGCCCGTTCGCGGCAACGGCAAGATCGTCCAGGAGCTTGAAAGTATCTTCCGCGGTGCCGGCTGGAACGTCATCAAGGTGCTGTGGGGCTCGGGTTGGGATCGCCTGCTGGAAAAGGACAAGAGCGGGCTGCTGCTCAAGCGCATGGAAGAATGCGTCGACGGCGAATACCAGGACTTCAAGAGCAAGAGTGGCGCATATATCCGCGAGCATTTCTTCGGCAAGTACGACGAACTGAAGCAGCTCGTCGCCGACATGAGCGACGACGATATCTGGCAACTCGCACGCGGCGGCCATGATCCCGAGAAGGTTTTCGCCGCCTACACCGCGGCCGTGAACCACAAGGGTCAACCGACGGTCATTCTGCCGAAAACCGTCAAGGGCTACGGGATGGGCGAATCCGGTGAAGGCCAGATGATCGCTCATCAGGCCAAGAAGATGACGCAGGACGCGCTGCGCGGCTTCCGCGACCGCTTCCAGGTGCCGGTCGCCGATGACGACCTCGCCAAGGTCCCCTTCCTCCGCCTGCCGGACGACAGCCCGGAGATGAAGTATTTCCGGGCGCAGCGCGCGAAGCTCGGCGGCAGCCTGCCGCAACGCCGGCGCAAGTCCGCCCCTCTGCAAATTCCGCCGCTGTCGACGTTCCAGCGGCTGCTCGAAAACACCGGCGACCGCGAAATCTCAACCACGATGGCCTTTGTCCAGATGCTCGGTACGCTCGTGCGCGACAAGGCGATCGGCAAGCACATCGTGCCGATCGTGCCGGACGAATCCCGTACCTTCGGCATGGAAGGCATGTTTCGCCAGCTCGGCATCTACTCGTCGGTCGGCCAGCTCTACCGGCCGCAAGATGCCGATCAGCTAATGTATTACCGCGAAGACAAGAGCGGGCAGGTCTTCCAGGAAGGAATCAACGAAGGCGGTGCGATGTCGAGCTGGATCGTCGCGGCGACGTCCTACAGCACGAACAACGTGCCGATGATTCCGTTCTACATTTACTACTCGATGTTCGGCCTGCAGCGCGTCGGCGATCTCGCTTGGCTGGCGGGCGATATGCGGGCACGCGGCTTCCTGCTCGGTGGCACCGCCGGCCGCACCACGCTCAACGGCGAAGGCCTGCAGCATGAGGACGGCCACAGCCACGTGCTGGCCGGCACCATCCCGAACTGCGTGTCCTACGATCCGACTTTTGCCTATGAGGTCGTGACCATCGTCCGGGAAGGCATGCGCCGCATGTATGAGGCGCAGGAGGACATCTATTACTACATCACGCTGATGAACGAGAACTATCCGCATCCGGCACTGGCTGACGCTGGAAAGGGGGCGGAGGAGGGAATTCTAAAGGGACTCTATCTCCTGAAGAATGGCGGCGAGGCGACAAAGAAGGGACTGCGCGTCCAACTCGTCGGCTCGGGCACCATCCTGCGTGAGGTGATCGCGGCCGCGGATCTGCTCAAGGTGGACTTCGGCGTGACGGCGGACGTGTGGAGCGCCACCAGCTTCAACGAGCTTCGTCGCGATGGCATGGCGGCGGAGCGCTGGAATCTGCTGCATCCGACCGAGCCGCGCCACAAAAGCTGGGTGGAAACGCAGCTTGACGGGCATGCGGGCCCGGTTGTGTCGTCAACCGACTATATGCGCAACTACCCCGATCAGATCAGGGAATATGTGCAGGCGGCCGGACGTCGCTACGTCGTGCTTGGCACCGACGGCTTCGGGCGCAGCGACTATCGCGTGAAGCTACGGCAATTTTTCGAGGTCGACCGACATTACGTCGTCGTCGCCGCGCTCAAGGCGCTTGCCGATGACGGGGTGATCAAGCCGGAGACCGTGGCCGAAGCCATCGCCAAGTACAAGATCGACGCCGGGCGTTCAGCGCCCTGGACCGTGTGAGCCAGCGGAGCCGAGGACAGAGCGATGAGTTTGATCGACATCAAGGTTCCCGACATCGGTGATTTCAAGGACGTCCCGGTCATCGAAGTCTTCGTAAAGCCGGGCGACAAGGTCAAAGCCGAGGATCCGCTGGTTGCGCTGGAGTCCGACAAGGCGACCATGGAGGTACCGTCGCCGCGCGACGGCGTTGTGAACTCGGTGGTTGTGAAGGTCGGCGACAAGGTCAGCGAAGGTGCTGTCATCGTGCAGTTCGAGGGTGCGGGCGGTGAGCAGACCGACGCGCGCCCGGTCGTCAACGCACCACCGTCGCCAACCAGTGCTCCCGCTGGGGTGGCAGAGGTGCGCGTTCCCGATATCGGGGACTTCAAGGACGTGCCGGTTATCGAGATTTTCGTCAAACTCGGCGACAGCGTGAAGGCGGAGGATCCGCTGATCGCGCTGGAGTCGGACAAGGCAACGATGGAAGTGCCGGCACCTCTTTCGGGAACCGTGCGCGAGATCAAGGTGAAGACCGGCGACAAGGTCAGCGAGGGCGCGATCATCCTCGTGCTTGCGACGAGTGACGCCGCGTCGGCTCCGGCGGCTGCCACGCCGGCACCCGGCCTTCCCTGCGCCCTCTTGGCTTAATAAGGGGGACGAGACGAAGCAAA
>NZ_JALBGZ010000180.1:0-9636 GCF_023006515.1 Bradyrhizobium sp. PRIMUS42 | reverse complement strand
GGCCCAGCACAACCGCGCCGGATACCGCGCCGAGCGCTGCATCGCCCGCGCGCTCCTGGGCGACCGCGCTCACGGGCACACAGGCCAGCATTGCGACAGCAGTGATCAGAGCTTTGGTCATCGGAGCGCCTCCCTCACGGGAAATCACTCCTGCTCAAATATGGCCGCAGAAGGTTCGCTTGCCGGCCAACAAAAGGCAATCGGCCGGCGGAACCCGGCCGTCGAGCGACGATGGTCTCCCTACAAGAGGTCGTCGTGCCGGGCGCGTCCAGCCTTCGTGGCCGAAGCCGCTTCGGCGGGGCGAAGGCCCGGGCATCCACGTTCCTTGTGCTGCGTGCTACGTCGCGCGAGACGATCCACGTCAGGATTTCAGCGCGTCGCGCGCCGTCTCCGGCGCCATCAGCGTCGCAATGATGGTGATGATCGAGAGCGCGATGATGTAGACCGACACGGCCCAGTACGAACCGGCCCATGCGAGCAGCGCGGCGGCGATCAACGGCGAGAAGCCGCCGCTCAGCGCTGCCGCGACATTGGCCCCCAGCGAGGCTCCGCTGTAACGCACCTGGGTGCGGAACAGCTCGGGCATGAAGGCCGCCTTCGGGCCGAACAGCAGGGCATGCGTCAGCGTCATCGTGACGACGAGCGCCAGCGTGATCAGCGCCGGCTCCCTGGTGTCGAGGAACCAGAATAGCGGAAACGCCAGCGCCACCGAGAACACGCCGCCGGCAAGATAGAGCGCCTTGCGGCCGAAGATGTCGGACAGCCAGCCGGCGAGCGGCAGCGTCGCGAACTCGACGATCGCGGCATAGACCACGGCATTCAGGATCACCTGACGCGGCAGACCGAGTTTTGTCGTGGCGTAAACAACCGTGAAGACGGTGAGGAGATAAGCGAGCCCGACCTCCGACACCGTGATGCCGATCGCCAGCAGAAAACTGCGCCAGTCGCGGCGCAGCACCTCAAGCACCGGCTGCGCCAGCACCTCCTTGCGCTCGACCACCTCCTTGAAGTGCGGCGTCTCCGCAAGCTTGAGCCGCACGATGAAGCCGACACCGACGAGCAAAATGCTGATCAGGAACGGCACGCGCCAGCCCCAACTCAGGAAATCGGCTTCGGGAAGCCTGGTCATCAGGCCGAAAATGCCGGTGGAGGCGGCAACGCCGACGGGAAAGCCGATCTGCACCAGGCTGCCGTAGAAGCCGCGGCGATTGCCGGCATGCTCGATCACCATGACGACCGCGCCGCTCCATTCGCCCCCTAAGCCGATGCCCTGAACGAAGCGCAGCATGACCAGCAGGATCGGTGCCCAGACGCCGATCTGGCTGTAGGTCGGCAGGCAGCCGATCAGGAAGGTGCCGAGCCCCATCGCGATCATGGTTGCAACCAGCATGGTCTTGCGGCCGAGCCGGTCGCCGTAATGCCCGATGATGGCCCCGCCGATCGGCCGCGCCACGAAACCGACCGCGTAGGTCGAGAACGCCGCCAGCGTGCCGACGAATGGATCGAAGCTCGGAAAGAACAGCTTGTTGAAGACCAGCGCCGCCGCCGTGCCGTAGATCAGGAAATCGTACCACTCGATCGCGGTGCCGAGCGCGCTCGCCCACACCACATGCGCCGTCGTCGATTTCTCCGCCCCCGCGGAAATCCCCGTTGCTGCCGTCATGCCCTGCCCCAAGATTCCTGATGGCATCATGGCCAATCACGATGACGGTTGCAACCTGCGGGCGTGTTGGCTCTCACAGGATTGCTACGCGGGATTTGGCGCACCGCTGCTTCAACATTCGTCATTGCGAGGAGCCCTTGCGACGAAGCAATCCAGTCTTCCTCCGCGGAAACAGTCTGGATTGCTTCGCTACGCTCGCAATGACGGCGTGGAAGTCGTTCCGCTTCCCGTCTTTCACCGGCGCTCTCCACTTTTCGCCATTGACAAACTAATTCACCATTATCTAACTTACCGCCAGAATAACCCGCCGTGCCAAGCGGCCAATAAGAGAGGGAACAACCATGAGAGGGCTTCTGGCCTGCGCCATGCTCGCGGCCATGACTTCCGTTGCCATGACGTCAGCCGCGACCGCGCAAGTGTCCGACGACGCGGTGCGGATCGGCGTGCTGACGGATCTGTCGAGCTGGGGCCGCGACAACAGCGGACCGGGCTCGGTGGAAGCCGCGAAGATGGCGGTGGAGGAATTCGGGCCGACCGTGCTCGGCAAGCCGATCGAGATCATCAGCGCCGATCACCAGATGAAGACCGACGTCGGCGTGCAGATCGTGCGCGGCTGGTTCGACAACGGCAGGGTCGACGCTGTCGTCGACATCCCCAATTCCGGCATCGCCATCGCAGTCCACAACATGGTGCGTGAGCGCAATAAGATCGCGCTGCTCTCCGGCCCCGGTGCGAGCTCGCTGACGGACGAGCTGTGCAGCCCGAACACCGTGCACTTCACCTACGATACCTACGCGCTGTCGAAGGTGACGGCCTCGGCCGTCATCAAGGAAGGCGGCAAGTCCTGGTACTTCATCACGGCCGACTATGCCTTCGGCCAGCAGCTCGAGAAGGACGCTACGCGCTTCATCAACGAGATGGGCGGCAAGGTCCTCGGCGGCGTCAAGCATCCGACCAACACCGCAGACTTCTCCTCCTTCGCGCTGCAGGCGCAGAGCTCCAAATCCGACGTCGTCGCCTTCGCCAATGCCGGCCAGGACACCGACAACGCCATCAAGCAGTCCGGCGAGTTCGGCCTGGTGCAGGGCGGTCAGAAGCTGGTTGGTCTCCTGATGTTCGACACCGACGTTCACGCGATCGGCCTCAAGGCCGCGCAGGGCACCTACATGACCACGGCGTCGTACTGGGCCATGGACGAGGCAACCCGCGCCTGGTCGAAGAAGTTCTACGAGCGTACCAAGGTGATGCCGACCATGATCCAGACCGGCGTCTACGGTTCGGTGCTGCATTATCTCAAGGCCATCAAGGCCGCCGGAACCGACGATTCCGCCAAGGTGATGGCCAAGATGCGCGAGCTGCCGATCGAGGATACATTCGTCCATGGCGGACGCTTGCGCGAGGACGGCCGCGTCATCCGCGACATGTATCTCGCCAAGGTGAAGACGCCCGAGCAATCGAAGGAGCCGTGGGACTATCTGGACATCGTCAAGACCGTGAAGGGCGAGGACGCCTTCCGCCCGGTCTCCGAATCCAAATGTCCGCTCTTGAAGAAGTGAAGCCAGATGACCGGCAACGAGCATAGCGCAATTGAGACCTACGAGTGCGACGTGCTCGTGGCCGGATCGGGTTGCTCCGGCATGTCGGCCGCGATCACCGCGCGCCATCGCGGCCTCGACGTCTTGATCGTCGAGAAGGAGCCGCGCTTCGGCGGCACCACTGCCCGCTCCGGCGGCTGGCTGTGGATCCCCGGCACCTCGCTGGCGAAGGCGTACGGCATCGAAGAGACGCCGGAGCAGGCCCGCACCTACTTGCGGCACGAGGCCGGCAACAACTTTGATGCCGCGCGCGTCGATGCATTTCTCAGTGCGGGTCCCGAGGCAGTCGATTTCTTCACCAGCAAGACCGCGCTGCGCTTCGACATGCCGCTGGTCTTTCCGGATTACCACGCGGAGGCACCGGGCGGTGTGCAGGGCGGCCGCTCCATGGTGACGCGCCCGTTCGACGGCCGCGAGCTTGGCGATCAGATCAAGACGCTGGGCATGCCCCTGCCCGAGCTCACCGTGTTCGGCATGATGCTCGGCTCCGGCAAGGAGATCATCCATTTCATGCGGGTGACGAAATCGCTGACCTCGGCGGTTTACGTGGCCAAGCGCCTGTCGCGGCATCTGATGGACGTGCTGCGCTACGGCCGCGGCATGACGCTGACCAACGGCAATGCGCTGGCCGGGCGCCTCGCCAAATCCGCGCTCGATCTGAAGATTCCCATCTGGCTGTCCTCGCCGGTGCGCGAGCTGACGGTCGAGAACGGCACGGTGACCGGCGCCATCGTTTCGCGTGAGGGACGCGAGGTCCGCGTCCGCGCAAGGCAAGGCGTCGTGCTCGCCTGTGGCGGCTTTCCGCATGACGTGGAGCGGCGCCGGAAAATGTTTCCGCATGCGCCGACGGGCAACGAGCATTTCTCGCCGGGCCCCACCGGGAATACGGGCGACGGCCTGCGTCTCGCAGAATCCGCCGGCGGTCATGTCGAGGATCGCCTGCCGAACGCGGCGGCCTGGGTGCCGGTGTCGCGGACGACGCGCAAGGACGGATCCAAGGGCGTGATGCCGCATTTCATCGACCGCGCCAAACCCGGCGTGATCGCGGTGATGCGCGACGGCCGGCGCTTTGCCAATGAGGGCAATTCCTATCACGACTTCGTCCAGGCCATGGTCAAGGCGGCCAGGCCCGGCGAGGAGATCGCGGCCTATCTCGTCTGCGATCACAAGACGCTGCGCAAATATGGCCTCGGCTGCGTGCCGCCCTTCCCGATGCCGCTGGGTCATCACCTCAATACCGGCTATCTCATGCGCGGCGATACGCTGGAGGCGCTGGCGGCGAAGGCCGGCATCGACGCCAAGGCGTTCGTCGAGACGGTCAAGCAGTTCAATGCGACCGCGCCGCTTGGGCACGATGCCGCCTTCGGCAAGGGCTCGAAGGCCTATAACCGCTACCAGGGCGACGCCATGCACGGCCCGAACCCCTGCGTCGCGCCGATCGAGAACGGCCCGTTCTATGCCATCAAAATGGTGATCGGCGATCTCGGCACCTATGCCGGCATCGTCACCGACGAGAATGCGCGGGCGCTCGACGCCGAGGGCCGGGTCATTCCCGGGCTCTATGCCGCCGGCAACGACATGGCGAGCATCATGGGCGGCAATTATCCCGGGGCCGGCATCACGCTTGGGCCGGCGCTGACCTTCGGCTACATTGCCGGACGACACCTCGCCGACAACGCCGCCAAGCGCGACGCGGCGTAAAGCCAAGCGCATCGGAGGCGCATGAAGAGAGAAAGCCGCGGCATCCAGTCGATCGAGGTCGGCGGAGAACTGCTCCGTGCCCTCGCCCGCAGCGGCGAGCCGATGATGCTGCGCGATCTCGCGCGCGAGGCCGGCATGACGCCGGCCAAAGCGCATCCTTATCTCGCCAGCTTCTCCCGCATCGGATTGATCGAGCAGGATGAGACCACCGGCCGCTACGAGATCGGCGCGCTGGCGCTGGAGCTCGGCCTGATCAGCCTGCGCAGGCTCTCCGGCGTGCGGATCGCAAGGCCGAAGATCGCCGCGCTCGCGAGCCAGATCGGACATGCGGTGTCTCTCGCAGTGTGGGGCACACACGGGCCGACCGTTGTCCAGCTCGAAGAACCGGCCCAGCCTGTTCACATCGTGATGCGCGCCGGCTCGGTGATGGCGCTGCTGGAGACCGCCACGGGCCGGGCCTTCGCGGCCTTCCTGCCGGAGAAGACCATCAATGCCGCGCTCGAAAGCGGCCTCGATCGTCACGGCGTCGGTTACAATCCGAAGCGCACGGTGAAGGGCGCCAAGCTCGCCGAGATGCTGACGGAGGTGCGCAAGCACGGCCTCGCCCGCGCGCTCGGCGATCCCCTGCCCGGCGTCAATGCGTTCTCGGCACCGGTGTTTGATCATTCCGGTCACGTCGCGCTGGTCATCACCGCGATGGGGCCCGAAGGCACGTTCGACGCGCGCTGGGACAGCCCGATCGCGCATGCCTTGCGCGACTGCGCTGGGGGCATCTCGAAGCGGTTGGGTCACGGGATGACGGTTGCGGCGGAGTGATATCTCCTACTTTTCCTTCACCGGCACCGTGTAGTTCAGGATCAGCCGGCCGCCATCCGGGTAGATCGTCTGCCCGGTGATATAGGACGCATCGTCACTCGCCAGGAACGCCACGACGGACGCGACCTCGCTCGGCTCGCCGCCGCGGCCGGCTGGCGTCCGCGACATCACGGTCCTGCGGGCATCCTCGGAGGTGTAGATGGATGACGCCACCATGTCGGTCAGGATCGTGCCGGGCCCGACCGCGACGACGCGAATGTTATGCGGGGCGAGCGCAACGGCGGCAACCGAGGTGAGCTGCTTCATGCCGCCCTTGGACATCGCGTAGGTCGCCAGCGCCGGGATCGCCAGCAGCGCATTCACCGAGGACATGTTGATGATGACCCCGCCCCCGCTGCCTTGCGCGATCATCTGCCTGGCGGCCGCCTGCACGCCGAAGAACGCGCCTTTCAGATTGATGCCGATGATCTCGTCGAATTCCTCTTCGGTGATCTCGAGGATGTCCCGGTTGCGGGCGACGCCGGCATTGTTGACCATGATGTCGAGCCGGCCGAATTCCTTCACGGCGGTGGCGACGAGCTGGTCCACGTCAGCGCGCCTGGCGACATTGCCGACGATTGTGCGCAAGGCACCGGGACGAACCGAGCTCGGCGGCGGTCGCCGCCAACCCATCGGCATCGACATCCGAAATCACGACCTTGACGCCATCGTCGAGAAATCGCTGTGCGCAGGCCTTGCCGATGCCGCGCGCTGCGCCGGTGATGGCGGCGACCTTGCCGGACAATTTCATGGGTTCACTCCACGACAGTGACGATCTCGCGGGCGCGTTCACGCAAAAACGCGCGGGCGCAGTCCGGCATGAAACCAGGTGATCATGGAATAGATGTCGTAGACGGGCAACCCAACCTCGGCCTGGAGCGCCGCCGCATAGGGCGGCATGTTGGTGCATTCGAGCACGATGGCGCCGACGTCGGGATTCTCTGCGACGAGCTGCTTGCCGGCCTCGACCACGTCACGCTCGGCCTGCGCGATGTCCATGTCGTCCTTCTCGGCCTTGATCAGGACACGGAAAAATTCCTTGCCGTTCTCGGTGCCGGCCAGCGGCGTATCGAGCGGCACCCCGGCGCCTTCGAGATGGGCCGGCGTCAAGGTCGAGCCCGACACCGTGACGAGACCGACGCGCTTGCCCGGCGGCAGGGTCGCCTGCACCCACGGCACCTGCATCAGCGACGAGGTCGCAACGGGAACGCCGACCGCCGCCGCGATCTCCTTCTGGAACAGCGAGAGGAAGCCGCAATTGGTGGTGATGGCCTCGGCGCCCAGCCGCACCAGATCTTTCGCCGCATCGATGAAGTCGGGCAGCAGGCCCGCCGCGCCCTTCAGCACCACTTTCTCCGGCGATGCCCCACTCACCACGCGATACAGCACGGGGAACGGCCAGGTTGTGCCGTTGCCCATATCGCCGGGAATGCGGGGGAAGCGCGCTTCCAGCATCAGGATGCCGAGCGGCGCGCCGTAGATGGCCTTGCCGCCACGGGCGATGCGGGAGGACGAATTGGCTGAACTGGTCATGCTGCGACCTCAGAGGAAACGATCGGGCGCAAACGGCGCCAGCGGAATCTCAGGCGGCTTGCCGCTTACGAGCTGGGCGACGAGCCGGCCGGTACGGGCCGAGCCGACCAGGCCGACATGGCCGTGGCCGAAGGCATAGACGACGTCGCGCGAGGCGCGCGCATAGCCGATGCAGGGACGTCCGTCGGGCATGCTCGGCCGGTGCCCGAACCAGGTTTTGACGCGCGACGTCGGAATGTCCTTCGGCAGTTTGGGGAACATGCTGACGAGGTGGTTACGCAAAATCTCCGCGCGCTTCCAGTTCGGCGCGGCCTCGAGGCCCGCGATCTCGACGGTGCCGGCGGCGCGCAGGCCCTTGTTGGTCCAGTTCACCACCATCTTGGCGTCCGACGCCATCATCGAGCTGCGCGGCCCCGATTCCGGGTTCTCGATCATGACGTGATAGCCGCGCTCGGTCTCGAGCGGCAGCGGATCGCCGATCGAGGCCGTGAGCTGCTTCGACCGGGCGCCCGCGGCGATCACCGCGGCATCGCAGGCGATCTCGCCGGTCTCGGTGACGACCGCGACGAGCTGATTGCCGGAAAGCTTCAGGCCCGTCGCCTTGGCGCGCACGAATTTTGCGCCACTCGCCAGCGCATGGTTGGCGAGCGCGGCGACATAAGCGCCGGGATCGCGGCAGCGGCCGGCCTCCTCCACCACCACGCCAAAGGTGTAGCGCGGATGCAGATCAGGCTCGCGCTGACGCATCTCGTCGGCGGAAAGCTCCAGCCATTCGACGCCGACCTTCTTGCGCAGGCGCCAGCCGAGATCGTTGTCAAAATTGCCGCGCGATGGGAAGACATGCATCACGCCGTTGCGCTCGATCAGTTCGGGCACGCCCGCCTCGTCCGCGAGCTTCCGGTGCAGCAGCGGCGCGTCCTTCAACAGATCGCGCAATGCGAAGGCCGTCGTCTCGACCCGCGCCTCGGTCCAGCCCGAGCGCAGATACTTGATCAGCCAGGGCAGCGCCCTGGGCAGGTAGGACCAGCGGATCGCGAGCGGCCCGAGCGGATCCATGAGATAGCCCGGCACCTTCTTCCAGATGCCAGGCTCGGCCGGCGGAATCACCGAATGAGACGACAGCCAGCCGGCATTGCCATAGCTCGCCGCCTGTTCGCCGCCGGGCTCGCCCGGATCGATCAGCGTGACGCGATGGCCCTCGCGCAGCGCCTCGATGGCGCTGATCACACCGACCGCGCCGGCACCGATGATGGCGACGTGGCGGCCGGTCGTCATCGCTTTAAGCCTTCACCGCGGGAGCAAAATCCTTGCCGACCGAGATCGCCCTGGGATCGATGATGCAGTGGAGGATCGACGGCTTGCCGGAGGCCAGCGCGCGCTCGAACGCCGGCGCGAATTCCTCGGTGCGCTCGACGCGCTCACCATGGCCGCCGAATGCCTTTGCGTACATCGCGAAATCAGGGTTCTTGAGCTGGGTGCCGACGACGCGGCCGGGATAGTCGCGCTCCTGGTGCATGCGGATGGTGCCGTATTGCGAATTGTCGACGACGATGACGACCAGGGCTGCGTCATATTGCACGGCCGTCGCGAACTCCTGGCCATTCATCAGGAAGCAGCCGTCGCCGGCAAACGCGACGACGGTTCGGTCCGGATATTGCCGCTTCGCAAGCACCGCCGCCGGCACGCCATAGCCCATCGAGCCGGAGGTCGGCGCGAGCTGGGCCGCAAAGCTGTGGAAACGGTGATGGCGATGGATCCAGCCGGCATAATTGCCGGCGCCGTTGCAGACGATGGCGTCCTTCGGCAGGCGGTCGCGCAGCCAGGTCATGACCTGGCCGTACTGGAAGGCGCCCGGCAGTTCGCGCGCCTTCTCGGTCCAGGCGAGGTAATCGGCATGGGCCTTGGCGGCCTCGCCCTTCCAGGCCACCGCGTCCGAGGGCTTCAGCGTCTCGACTGCGGCCGCGAACGCCGCGGGCGTTGCCTGGATCGCCAGCGCCGGCTGATAGACGCGGCCGAGCTCTTCCGAGCCCGGATGGACATGGATCAGCTTCTGCTGCGGCGTCGGAATATCCAGCAGCGTGTAGGACGAGGACGGCATCTCCGACATGCGGCCGCCGATGAGCAGGATGACATCGGCGCCGTCGATGCGCGCCTTCAGGCCCGGGCTCGGCCCGATGCCGAGATCGCCGGCATAATGCGAATGGTCGGCATCGATCAGCGAGGCGCGGCGGAACGAGGTCGCGACCGGCAGGTCGAACCGCTCGGCAAAGCGCGCGATGCTCTTGGTGG
>NZ_JALBGZ010000017.1:0-28254 GCF_023006515.1 Bradyrhizobium sp. PRIMUS42 | reverse complement strand
GTCCTGGATGCGCTGCCCGCCAAAGCTGTTGGCCCAGACCGTGATCGGCGCTGGATCGGTCCACAGGCTGCGCGGCGCCTTGGTGAAGGGCCCGGCCTGCGCCGTCTCGGGCGCATAGGCCATCGCCATCATGTTGCTGCCATTCGGCCCGGAGCCGCCGTTGAGGCGGCCCTGCACCAGCGACGACACACCGCCGGTAAAGTCCATCAACGTGCGGTCGGTCTGTGCCAGTGCGGTGGGATCGAGCGTCGCAAGCGTGGTGCCGGAGACGACCGAGGGGCCATTGAAGCTGCCGCCGGAGACATTGGTGTGGATCGTGCCGTCAAAATTGATGAAGGTCGGCAGAGCAATCGAGGTCAACGAGGACAGTTTGGTGTTCGGCGCGACGAGGTTGACAATGACGACGTCGTCGCCGTGACCGAAATCGACCACGCCGTTGATCTTCGAGCCCGGCAGCAGCGTCAGCGTGTCGGCGTCGCTCGACAACTTGATCGCCGTGCCGCCGGTGCCAGTGACGGTGCCGGAATTGACGATATTGGCTGCACCATTGGATCGAATACCGATGGCGCTGATGATGGAGCCACCGTTGTTGAGGTTGACGAAATTCGCGTCCACGGCGACGCCGCTGCCGGGAAAGGTCCCGCGAATGGTGCCAAAATTGGTGACGTTTACCGTTCCGGACGACGCTATTCCCTCGGCTCCTATGATGAAGCCTGAAGCCGCGTTCACTATCGTCAAAGCTTTGTCTGCACCGGCAAAATGGAGTATCGCCGCGCCGTCAGCCACAAGGTTTCCTGAATTGACGATCGCTCCGCCGGAGCCGACCAGAACCGCCGCAGACCCCGCACCAACACCTCTTATCGTCCCCGAATTGTTCAGATCAATTGCGCTTGACGTGTCCAACGCAAATCCGGCGCTCGTGATCAAGCCCGAATTTACGACAGTCGCATTGTTTACGAATATTCCGACGATGTCGCCGGAGATTGTCCCTGAATTCGAAATGGAGAAGTCGTGAACGGCTGAAACGCCCCACGATCCGGAAATTTCTCCCGCATTCGCGATCGTACCGGCATCTGCCCGTATCGCGATTCCGTTGGCGCCGGTCGCCTTGATCGAGCCTGCATTCGCGATCGTTACGCTCCCGACGGCCTCGATGCCTCTTGACCCGCCTGAGATCGTGCCGGTGTTCGAGGTCACATTGACCGTGTTACCTCTGATACCGATGGAGTTGCTGCCAACTGCGGTGAGCGTACCGCTGTTGTTGACCGTGACGACGAAACCATCGATCGCAAGACTGTTCGCACCAGAAGTGCCGATGCTGCCCGAGTTCGTGACAGTCAGAGGGCCACTGCTCTTTATGGCAGTCTCACCCGCATTGATGTTGCCCGAGTTGACGACATCGTTTCCACCGTCGTTATTCCCGGCGTTGATGGCGATGCCGTTCATCCCATCTGCTGCGATGGTGCCCTCGTTCCGAACATGCAATTTGAAACCTAAGATCGCCGTACCGGCATCGGACGATATAACGGACGACGTTCCAATGTTGTTGATGACGGCCTCGTTGTCGTAGGAGATCGCATAGGATCCACCTTTGATTCTACCGGAATTATTCACCGTTCCCGTAAGGAACCTGAGGCCATTGTCCGTCCCGGTGAGTGTCGCGTTCGTTACGATGTTATAGGTATTGCCAACATCGGTACCGGTGCCATAACCATTCGTCCCATTGGCATTACCTGTCGTTCCCGTGCAACTCACCGTCGCGTTGCTGACCGGCGCCGTGGGCGTGCATGCGGCTTCGGCCCGCTCGATGGTGAACAACGGCGCGACCAGCGTCGCTTGCACGAGAAGGCGGATCGAGCGCTGCACGAAACGCCGTTGCACGATGCCGTTCAGAGCCGTCACATTCATTCCCGATCCCCAGTTCGGCGCTGGCTTTAAATCCACAGCCCTCGCATTCTCGTCAGCTCGCGCACGAGACCCGCAGCGGACTCGGCTGATCTCAGGCACAATTATAATTAGATCGAGATTCGTCTCGCCGCTTGGACGGGAACGACCGCGTCTAGGCTCAGGATGAACTCCCGCACACTCACGGCTGACTGTTGCAAATTCGCGTAACCGTCTCTGCTTGCTCAGAACGCGACGCGAACGCCGCCCTTCGCGGTGACGGTGCGGCTCTGGTCGGACATGATCATGCCCTCGACCGCGCCGAACACGGACACGCTCGCGCTGGTGCGGTAGTCGAAGCCGAAGCCTGCGACCGCACCGACGGTGCTGCGGCTGCCGGGCGTGACGAAAGACAAGTTCTGCCCGAGCAGCACACTGTTGATGCTGGTGTCGCCTACGCGCTGGAGCGCGATCACGCCGCCATGGATGTTGGCCTTGAGCTCGCCGCCCGCGAGGCTCGTCACCCGGGACAGGTCGACCTCGCCGCGTTCCTCGAAATCCTGCAGCGTGCGTCCGCCGACCGAGAGCCCCTGCGCCGAGCCGGTCTCGCTGTAGCCGTCGAACCGGCCGGCGACGTAGCGCAACCGCGCCGTCGGCGTCAGCAGATAGCCGTTGCCGATGTTGAGCCTGTAGCCGTAGGCGACCTCGGGGCTGATGTACCAGCCGCTGTAGTTTGCGGTTGCGGTTTCCATGCCACCGACCGCTGCATTGCTGAGCACCAGGCGCCGCGATTTGTTGTCGGCGTTGCCGCCCTGGATCGTGAAGTCGAAGAACTGCGACACCCATTCGAACCGGCTGTAGACACCGGCGAACACGTAGTTGGTATCGACCGACTGCGAGTTGAGGTCGACCGAGAGACCGCCCTGCCCGCCGCCGAGGAAGCCGCCGACCAGCCAGTTCGGCTGCACCTTGCGGTCGATGCCGATGGCGCCGCCCCAGGCGGTCGAAGTCGCACGCAACGTCGAGGCGGTCTCGTCCTGGATGCGCTGGCCGCCAAAGCTGTTGGCCCAGACCGTGATCGGGGCTGGATCGGTCCACAGGCTGCGCGGCGCCTTGGTGAAGGGCCCGGCCTGCGCCGTCTCGGGCGCGTACGCCATCGCCATCATGTTGCTTCCGCCTGTGCCACCACCGCTCAGGCGGCCCTGCACGAGAGAAGAAACGCCGCCGGTAAAATCCATCAGCGTGCGGTCAGTCTGCGCCAGCGCGGTCGGATCGAGGGTGGCCAAGGTGCCGCCGACAACGACCGAGGGACCGTTGAAGCCGCCGCCCGACGTGATGGTGTTGATGGTGCCGTTGAAATTGACGAAGGTCGGCAGCGCGACGCTCGTCAATGACGATACTTTGCTGCGAGGCGCAAGATTGACATTGACGACGTCGGCGCCGAAGCCGAAATCGACCACGCCGTTGATCTTCGAGCCCGGCAGCAGCGTCAGCGTGTCAGCAGCGTTCGACAGCTTGATCGCCGTGCCGCCCGAACCCGTGATCGTGCCCGAGTTCGTGATGTTCGACCCGCCGCTCGACGAGATGCCGGTCACTGCGACGATGGCGCCGGAATTGTTGAGATTGACGCTGTCGCCATTCAGCGCAATGCCGTTTGACGAAATCTGCCCTGTGTTGGTCACGTTGATGTTTTGAGCAACGATCGCGGCTGTTCCGCCCGATATGATGCCGCCGTTCACCACATCGGCCGTCCGGATCGCGACGATGCCACCAGCGCCTCCCGAGATCGTACCGGTATTGCGAACCATCGCATCATTAGAATCCGCAGTCACCGCATTGCCGCTGATGGCGGTGATCCCACCGGTGTTGTCGATGACGGCAAAGCGGCCGCCGTAGATGGCGGCGGCGCCGACAATTGTGCCTGAATTCACCACAGTCGCGACGTTGAAGGCCACGACGGCCCCTGATGATGCCGACCGGATTTCGCCCGCGTTGTTGATCGTGACGTTAGCCTTGCCCGCCGCCGGATCGCCATGCGCCAGGATGGTATTAGTGCCTGCGGAAATGGTGCCGGAAGCGGCATTGGTCACATTGATGTCGCCAGTCCGTGACACGATCGCGTTGCCGCTTGCCTGGATCAATCCCGCATTACTGACGGAGACGGATTGGTCCGCGACGACCGCGCCGGCGCCGCTGACGGTGCCGGAGGCGAGATTCGACAGATTGACGTTCTGGCCGGCTAGGCCAAACGCGTGACCAATGATGTTGCCCGCGTTCACCACTGTCGCCAGACCGGAGGATTGGATGGCGCCTCCGCTTGCAGCGATCTGGGAGATGACACCGGAGCCATTGTTGGTGATGTTGAGGGTCTGGCCAGTCACGCCGCTCGCATCCCCCGAGATCATGCCGGTGTTCGAGATCAGGTTTACGACGTCGCCATTGATCCCGACGGTGTCTGGACCTATTCCTGCGATCGTACCGGAATTGGTCACGGTGACGTTCCTGACCTCGATCCCGCTGCCGCGCCCGCCGGCCTCGCTGTTGATCGTGCCGGCATTGTTGATGGTCCCGGTAAACCCGGTGATGCCGTGGAAACCCACGATGGTGGCGCCGGCAAGGTTGGAGATGGTCAGATCGCTCCCCGACGCAATCCCGGCCGAAGTGGCTCCGTCGATCGTGCCGGCGTTGATGAATGCGGCGCCATCGCGGCTCCTGATGCCAAACGCGCCACCGTGAACCTTGGCGCCGACTTCAATCTTGTAGGTGTTGTTGTCGTCATCGAACGTACCGTAGCCGGTGCGACTACCCTGCTGAGTGTCGACGTCGCCCGAACAAACAATTGTGGCGTTGCTGACCGGCGCGACCGGCGTGCAAGCGGCCACGGCGCGTTCGACCGTGAAGATTGGCATGGCGAGCACAGCCAGTGCCAGAAAGCGCATCGTTCGCCGCGTCAAATGCCACGGCGCAATATCTCCAAGACCCATCACATTCATTTCCAGTTCATCGTCGCCGTCATCCCGCCCCACCGGCGCACAGGCAAATTGTCGCCAGCCTCCTCGGATCGGATGACGCCAGCTCATGCCAATTTGCATTCGCTGACGCCAAGGTAGAAAAGAGGGGCGCTTCCGACTTGGACGGCAGCGACCGGATTTTGGCTCAGAACGAACCGAAGCCCGTTTCGTGCGTCACTGATGCAGAGTTGTGACATTGTCGCCGGGGCGCTTATGCCTGGTCCCAGCCGACCTTCTCCGCATTCTCGGACCAGACCGCGGCGCGATAGATTTCGCGCCCGCTATTGTCGCGGACGCGGATCCAGGCGTCGCGATCGCGCAGGTCATCGCGCCAGACGAACAGATGTCTGGCCATCTCGTCGGCAACGACGAACGTCGCGTTGGATTGCTCGAAAATCATGCCGCCCGGGTCGATCTTCACGACATTGCCGACCAACAGGTCAAAGAAAAAGCGGCGCATGCAGCACTCCAACTATGGACAGCGCACGCCCGTGCCGCCCCCAAAATCGATACTTGATTTGAAATCTGGTCGAACGCGGCTACGCCACCTCGCCGCTCCTGACATCGCTCGGCGTCGCGTTATAGGTCCGCCGGAAGCAGCGGTTGAAATAGGAGAGATCGCCGAAGCCGACGTCGTAGGCGATCGAGCTCACGGTGCGCTCGGCATATCCGGGTTCCCGCAGCATGCGATGGGCGCGCTTGACGCGTTGTTCGGTCAGGAAGGAGGAGAACGTCTTGCCGTCGGCTTCGAACAGGCGCTGGAGATAGCGCGGCGTCACGCCAAGCTCGTGGGCAACCGAACCCACCGAGAGGTCCTGCCGCCAGCAATTGTTGGAAATAGAGACCTTGGCCTTCTGGAGCCGAGCCGCCTTGACGCCACGCCGTCCGGCCAGTTCTCGCGTCTCACTGGTCGCACCGAGGACGAGCGCCAGCAGATCATGCAGGTGTCCGACCCCGAGCTGCCGGAGCTCAGGCGTCGCGAACGCCTTCTCCCGCACCAGCGTCACCGCGTAGTCGACCAGCAGGCTGAGACCGGCGGAGCCTTCCGGCATGACGCGCATCACGGCATCATCGACGTCCACGATCATCGGCGCCAACACGCGCCTCGGCACACGCAGCGAGAAGCAGCTGCCCAGTGACAACCGCTCGAACGTCGTGACGTCCTCCGCGCTCGTCAGGACCGCCTCTCCTGCATGGAGCCTCAGATCGTGCCCTCGCTCGGATATCCCGAGAACGCCGGACCTGTTCACGATCAGGGCGAGACTGTCGTCGCCATCGGCCACCAGTTGCTTGGTGCGAATGACCCGCGCTCCGCACAATCCCCCGATCAACAATTGGGCTTCCGGCAGGACGTGGGACGTGAAGCTCGCCGCCGCCGGCTTTCCTGCCCTTGCCTCGACCTCTGCCTTCAATACCCCGCGACAATAGAAATCGCGAAGCATCGGGATGCGCTCGCCTTCGGGAATGTCGTTCGTTGAAACATTGAGAACGGAAAAATCAATCATGCTGCTCACTGCAATCTCTCCAACCGACGAGCAGGCCGGCCATACGCTGTCGTTTCCTCACACGCGCGTTCAATGCCGTCGCGGCATGTCCGTGCGGCGCACGCTGCTCTTCATTTCAGAAGCGCGATATACGAAAGTCCCAGATGACTCGCGTCCTGCGTTCGGAGGACCCACGAGCTCGGCTCATCACAATGGATTGAGAGCGCGGCATGGAATAATGAGCCATGTGAACGAATTACTTCGTCCCCTCATCGCCATTCGTTCGCCGCGCGAACGGCACGGCAAAGCCGGCGGCGATCTTCACCAGATCGGCCTGCCTGCCAGCGCCCGTTTTTTCGAACAAGCGGCCGAGATGCGTTTTCACCGTCGTCTCGGCAATGCCGAGCTTTGCAGCAATGTCGGGGACGCCGCCGATCTCGATGATTGCCATCAGCACGCGCAATTCGGACGGCGTCAGCCTGAAAGCCGCGGCGATCGCGTCGGCTGCGAGCAATGGCAGCATGGAAGCTCTTTGAACGAAGAGCATCGTGGCCGCGACGTCCCGTGACGTGCTGCGATCCCGCTTCAGCGGAAAGGCATGGAGCAGATAATGCTGCCCATCAGCCGACGTCGCAAGCTCGATCTGACGACGAGTGCCTCCACCGATTTCGCACAGGCCGCGGAATATCTTGTCGGTCAGGGTGTTGCGGGCCACGATCCGGTCGCCGACCATCGCAAGCAGATTGGCGTCGGCGAACAACTGGCGGCATGCGGCGTTGGCATGGACGACGCGGCCGTCCGCGTCGAGCAGACAGATCGATGTGTTCAATCCGTCGAGGACGTCGGCTAGGTCGTCCACCGTATGGGAGCGGGCCCGGATCTGCCGGCCCATGATCTGCGACCGCTGGATATGCGGGGCAAGCAGCCTCATGCGCTCCCCCATCGCGTCGTCGACGGTTCCGCGGGAGCGATGACGCAACACCTGCAGGATCGTGGTGCGGGCGAGCGTGTTCTCGAGCGCGATCGTCGCAAGGTCTATCGCCCCTTGCGGTTCCACCCACTCGCGATGGAAGCTCGTCTCCAAAAATTGTGCATGGGGCATGATGTCGGTCACGCCGATCGTTTGGTCGCGGGCGAAAGTGAGGTGACGATCGAGCAGAGGATCGAACTCCACGTACCGGTCACGATAAAGCTGACGGAAGTGGGCATCGATTCCAAAATGCTGGTGAATCTCGATCGAAAGCCGCGCAGAATCCCTGGACAGGATCATCGCGGCACAGCCGCCGACGAAATGCGTAACCTGCTCCAGTACGCTGCTGCGCAACGCGGGATCGACCGCCGCATCGTAAATCTCGCCGATGAGGGACGAGAATCGATTTGCCTGCTGGACCGTCATCGGGCGAACGACGCAATCTGCGTGTGGCCCGCGCGCGGGTGGGAACTCGCGATCCGGGAACCGGCGGAGAAGACAGACCGGTCAATTGCCGCCTTCGACGAGGAAAAAACGTTGTAACTAGATGCTGGAATATCGAACATCGTCCTTGCGTAACGTCAACCGCAGGGTGCGGCTTGGACGGTTTCGCCAAAGACTAGGATAAATGCGAACAGCGCGCGGACTGTGTGCGATGAGTCACGCGCCTGTTCGTTGCCACCCGCTCATTGCCGTCGCCCTGTCGGCTTCAAAGCCGGCATCGGCAATCTATTTCCGGTTCTCCTCGCAGAACTTCAACGCCGCCAGCGCTTCGCCGGCACGCGGCATCTGCATCTCGATGCTGTCGTCGTCATCGTCCTCGAAATCGAGCGTGAGGCGCTTGGCCTTCGACAGGCGATCCATCATCGACTGGTCGTACTCGAAGATGCCGCGCACGGTGGTCTTGTCCATGACCTCCCACTTTGCCTTCTTCATGATGTCCGCATCGTCAGTACCGACATCGGCCCGAAGGATCTCGCCGACCTTCTCCCATTCCCAGCCATCGTAGATCATCACGATCACGATCGCCTTCTCGGAATAGGTGATCACGATGACGTAGTCGCGGTTCTCGTCATCCTTGTCCTTGTAGCCACGGCTCGCATTGCAGTGCGTATCCTGCGTACGCTTCTCGATGGTCCAGTCGCCGACCTTGGATTGTTGCGCTAGCGCCGGCCCGGCGCTTAAGGCACCCACGGCGAGCAAAATGGCAAGAAAAAAACGTTTCATGTCAGCCTCCGGCGCGTTCCCCAGGCTGAGATGACCACCTCTGCGGGAGACCCGCAAGGGCCGGCGCGGCCGCAAGAGGTGCCAGGATGCTATCCCGCCGAGGCATTTGGCGGGCGCCGCAGCGCACAAACCCGCCCGGGGTTCCCCCGCGAAACCGCATTCCCGATGCGACGAAACACGCCTGAAACAGATCGCCGGTTAAGTCGTTGTCAAAATAAATACAGGGACGGCCACCATGCAGTTCTTCCTCGACCTGATCTACGAATATTCCTGCTGCCAAAACCTCGTTGCCCAACCAGCGCGGGAGGACGAGCTATGATCGAGCTGATCTCCGCCCTGCTCGCCCTTTGTAGCGTCGGCGTCTTCGCGGCGCATGCGTTGGATGCCTACCGCACGACGCACTACTGACCGCTCCGCCATTTCCGGGCTAGAACGGCCGCCGGTAAAAATGCTCCGAATGCGTGGCCGGCGGAAACCGGTTGGCGAGCGCAAGGGCGCCCCTTTCGTCGGTTTCGAGCGCAATCTTTTGCGCCAGCATCACGTCGCCCGGCACCAGGAAGCCTGACGGGACGAAGCACCATCCCATCGTCGCCCGGCCTTCACCATCGATTTCGTGGACGTTGGCGGCGGTGCCGTAGTGTATGCGATAAGTCTTGCCCGTGTCGCCGCCAACGACGTCGAAATACCGGTGCTCCTCGAATTGCGCGCGTTGTGCGGGCGAGAGCCATTCGAAGAGCAGCCGGCGACCGCGAGCATCCGGCGTGTTCTCGCCGAAGAACCGCCGATAGAGTTCGCGCAGCGCATGCAGGCGCGCACGCGCCGGGGCGCGGAGCCAAACTGCCGCAAACATGAGCAGCTCAGATCAACCGCCGACCAGGCGGGGATAGAACAGTGTTTCCTGCGCGGTCGGATCGAACAATCGGATACGGGTCACCTCGCCCGGCCCGGTTCGCAGCGCGGCGGTGAAGCCGGCTCCGGTCAGCTCCCGAAAGCGCCGTTCGGCTCGCGCCAGCGCTTCGGCATTGCCAGGATCAAACTCGTGGCGCGTATCGCCTGTCTGATCCAAAACGATTTGGGTTGCCATGGTGAGTCTCCTCATGCCTAGCCCCGAACCTCATCAAAGCAAACGTCGTGCCGTCAGTTCCAGATGGCAACAACTTTCTCATGCCGGCGCATCACGCCTTGCTGAACGATTTAACGCGAGGCCGCGGTCCCTCCGCCTTCGTCGATCTGCCGGCCCATCAGCGCGATGGCTTTCTGATAGACGCCGGCGGCATTCCAGGCCTCGATCGCGGCGAAATTCGGCTCGCCCGGCTGGTAGCCGGCTCCCGCGCGCCAGCCATGAGCCCTGAGGAAATTCGCCGTCGAGTTCAGTGCATTGGCCGCAACTTCGAGATTGCCGGTGCCATAGGCCAGGATGTTCTTGGGCATGAACTGGGTCTGGCCGACCTCGCCATGCATGGAGCCGCGGGTCGCCCCCGACAGCGTGCCGCGGTCGATCAGCTTCAGGGCGGCGTAGAGCTGGTCGGTGAAGAATTCGGGGCGGCGGCAGTCATAGGCAAGGGTTGCGATCGACGACAGCATGTTCTGGTTGCCGCGCTGGCTGCCGAAACCGGTCTCCATGCCCCAGATCGCGATCAGGGGTCCGGGCGGGACGCCATAGCGCTGCTGGATGGAGGCGAACAAGGCAGCCTGCGACTGCTTGAGCTGCCGCCCCTTGGCGACGATGGTGGTGGCGCCGCGCTTGGCGAGGAACTGGTCGAGCGTCAGCTGGAAGCTGCGCTGGCCGCGGTCGGCCGCGATGGTGGCGCTGGCGTAGTTGGTCTGCATCAGCGCCGCGAGCGCAGTCTGGCCGACGCCCTTGCCTTGCGCCTCCGCACTGAACTCCCGCTTCCAGGACTCGAACCCCGCCGGCGAGCTGCCGCATTGCGCAGCCTCGGCGGTGGGCGCGAGGCAACCGAACAGCGCCATCGCGCCAACAATAGCTCCCGCAGCAGCCCTGCCCCTGATCATACCCTTGTCTCCCGTCCTGTACCGATCGGCGCCAATCCTACCCGGGCGAACGCGCCGACTCCATGGCCTGATCATAGGACAATTCGAGGCCTTCCAGATTGCCTTCCTTCCGCCATTTGTCGAGCAGCCGCAGGAATGCCACCGGCCCGCGCCAATATTGGCTGTTTCTTGCCGCGATCGGATCGAACACGCCCTCGTTGTTGTAGTAGCCGGGCGTGCATTCGGCCAGATAGGTCTGGCGGCCGAGCGCGGCCCTGACGACCTCGTCCACCCAGACGTTCTCGCCCACGAGCGTCGGCTCGAGCGTCCGCGCTTTGCGCTTGCGCGCTTCAGTGATCACATAGGCGATGTGCTGCGATTGCTCGTCGATTATGTGCGGGAAGTTGGCGCTCTGGCCAGCCTGCACCGTGACGATCAGAAAGCAATTCGGGAAGCCGCGGCTGTAGAAGCCATGCATCGTCTTGACGCCGTCCTGCCAGCGCTCGGACAGGCTGACGCCGTCACGGCCATAAACCTCGAAGCCCATGCGGCGGGCATAATCGGTGCCGACCTCAAAACCGCTGGCGTAGATCAGACAGTCGAGCTCGTAGGCCTTGCCGCCAGCCACGACGGCGTTCTCGGTGATACGTTCGACGCCTTGCCCCCTGGTGTCGACGAGATGCACGTTGGGCCGATTGAAGGCGTCGAGATATTCGTCGTGAAAGCACGGCCGCTTGCAAAACGCCTTGTACCAGGGCTTGAGCGCTTCCGCGGTCGCCGCGTCCTTGACGACCGCATCGACGCGGGCGCGAATCTCCTCCATCTTGCGGTAGTCGGCATGCTCGATGACCTTCAGCGCCTCCTCCATCGAGGTCACCGGTTGCGGCTGACGACGCGGCGCCAGCAGTATCTCGCCGAGCAGGCCGGTCCAGCCGTCCTGCACCAGGTCCCGCTCGAACGGTTCGCCTGAGATCACCGACGTAAAATTGTCCATGCGCTCGCGCTGCCAGCCGGGGGCTAGACTCTGCGCCCAGCCCTGATCAGTCGGCCGGTCGCCGCGCACGCCGATCGCCGACGGCGTGCGCTGGAAGACATAGAGCTCCTTCGCCGAACGGCCGAGATGCGGCACGCATTGCACGGCGGTGGCGCCGGTGCCGATGATGCCGACGCGCTTGTCGGCAAGGCCGGCCAGATCACCATCCGCGTTGCCACCGGTATAGGCGTAATCCCAACGGCTGGTATGAAAGCTGTGGCCCTTGAAGGTCTCGATGCCGGGGATGCCCGGCAGCTTCGGCCGGCTGAGCGGACCTCCGGCGAGAATGACGAAGCGGGCACGGATGCGATCGCCGCGATCGGTCTCGACCAGCCAACGCGCCTCCTGCTCCTGCCACACCATCCGCGAGATGACAGTCTGAAACAGCGCGCGCTCGTAGAGACCGAAATGACGGCCGATGCGGCGGGAGTGCTCGTAGATCTCCGGTGCCCGGGCGTATTTGCGCACCGGCATGTAGCCGGTCTCTTCCAGCAGTGGCAGATAGATGTAGCTCTCGGTATCGCAGGCAGCGCCGGGATATCGATTCCAGTACCAGGTGCCGCCGAAGTCGGCAGCCTTTTCCACGATGCGGAAATCATCGATGCCGGCCTCGCGCAAGCGGGCGCCACAGAGAAACCCGCCAAAGCCGCCGCCGACGATGAGCACTTCAGTCTCTTCACTGACGGCTGCGCGCGCAAATCCGGGATCGGCCCAGGGGTCGTCGAGGTAGTGGCCGAAATTGCCGGCTACCTCGACATACTGAGCCTTGCCCTCGGCCCGCAAACGGCGGTCGCGCTCGTCGCGATAGCGCGCGCGGAGAGCCGCAATATCGACCGTAGGTTCGCCGGCTGCACCGGTCTTGTGTCTTTCCGCTGACATGCATTTCCTCCACGGAGAGCGCTGCTTCGCCGGCAGCTCGGATCAGTTAGCCCCGAAAAAGCGACGCATGCAATCACGTCCCATCTTTTTGCGTGAACGCCACGCGACGTTCCGCTAACCTCAAGCGCAAATCACAAGCGTACGCCACGCAACGACGTGGCTCTGGAGGAGACCATGCAGGGATTGATGATGGACATGCCGCTTCTGATCAGCGGTTTGATCCAATATGCCGCGGACTATCACGGCGAAGCCGAGATCGTCGCGCGCGAGATCGAGGGCGACATTCATCGCTACACCTACGCGGACGCTCATCCGCGCATCAAGCGCATGGCGCTGGCGTTGAAGCGGCTCGGCATGAATCCCGGCGATCGCGTCGGCACGCTGGCCTGGAATACGCATCGTCATTTCGAGATGTTCTACGCCGCGCCCGGCATGGGCTATGTGCTGCACACCGTGAACCCGCGGCTGTTTCCCGAACAGCTGGTCTACATCATCAATCACGCCGAAGACCGCCTGCTGTTCATCGACCGCGCCACGCTGCCGCTCGTCGAGGCGATCGCGCCGCAGCTGAGGACGATCGAGGCTTACGTGGTGATGTCCTCGCGCGAGCGCATGCCCGAGACCAAGCTTGCCAACGTGCATTGCTACGAAGATCTTCTGGACAAGGAGAACGACGCCGGCTTCACCTGGCCGGAGTTCGACGAAAAGTCCGCCTCCACGATCTGCTACACCTCGGGGACCACGGGCAATCCCAAGGGCGTGATCTATTCGCACCGCGCCGCGATCCTGCAGACCATGACTTGCTGCAATTTCGACTTCCTGCCGGGACATGTCGAAGGCGTGCGCGAAGTGATGATGCCGATGGCGCCTCTCTTCCACGGCAATGGCTGGAACATGCCGTTCACCGCGCCCTATACCGGCTCGAAGCTGGTGCTGCCCGGCCGCAACTACGAACCCGACAAGCTCTACGAACTGCTCGAAGGCGAGAAGGTGACGCTGTCGGCGGGTGTGCCGAGCTTCTGGCTGATCCTGCTCGACTGGCTGGGCCGCACCGGTAGCAAGTTCTCGACGTTGCGCGCAACATTGTCGTCAGGCTCGGCGCCGCCGCGCGCCATGATCGAGAAGCTGAAGCGCGACTATGACATCGACTATATCCAGGCCTGGGGCATGACCGAGGCCCTCGGCTGCTCGATGCCGGGCTTGCGGCCGGGCTCGGAGCATCTCGGCGACAAGGAGAAGTTCGACCGGCGCCAGGTCTCGGGCCGCGCCTGTTTCGGCACGGCCTTGCGAATCGTCGACGATGCCGGCGTTGAGCTGCCGCGCGACGGCAAGACCGTCGGTCACCTGCGCGCCCGCGGGCCGTGGGTTGCGTCGGGCTACATGAAGCTCGACGAAGGTCTCGACCGCGACGGTTGGCTGATCACCGGCGACATGGCCGTGATCGATCCTCAAGGCCACGTCACGCTGACCGACCGCTCCAAGGACGTGATCAAGTCCGGCGGCGAATGGATCTCCTCGATTCAGCTCGAGGACGTTGCCTTGTCCCATCCCGATGTGCTGCAGGCCGCCGTGGTCGCGATCAACCATGAGAAATGGCAGGAACGCCCCCTTCTCCTCGTCGTCCGCAAGAAGGGCGCGACGGTCGACGGCAAGACGCTGCTCGATCACATGCGCCCGAAGATCGCGAGCTGGTGGATGCCGGACGCCGTCGAATTCCTCGACGAATTCCCGATGACGGGGACCGGCAAGGTGCTGAAGTCGGCCCTGCGCGAGAAGTTCAGGGAGTACCGCGTCGCGTGACCCTCCGCGATCGCGCACGGGCCTGTCCGTGCGCGATCGTCTTCATCTTTTGGTAGATTTGGAGGCGATATAGCGAGACGTCGCTAATCCCTTATCGAGGACACCATGGCGTTTTCCGGATTGGGCATGCATCTCGGCAATCTATCGCGCCTGTCGAATGCGCAGACGCGCTCGATCAGCCCCGAGAACTTCACCGGCGAGAAGGGCAAGGGCGGCATGTCCGTCGACGGCCCGGCCGCGCGCCAGGCGCGCGATCTCGGACAGGGCTGGAAGGTCTCGCCCTATGTCGTCATCGATCCGGGCACGACCTTCACGCTCGCCGACATCCAAGGTCAGGGCGCGATCCAGCAGATCTGGATGACGCTGGCGCGCGGACGGCTGCGCCACTCCATTCTGCGCATCTACTGGGACGACCAGGAACAGCCGAGTGTCGAATGCCCGGCGGGAGATTTCTTCGCCTGCGGATGGGAAGAGTTCGCGCAAGTGTCCTCGCTCGCCGTTTGCGTCAACCCCGGCCGCGCCTTCAACTGCTATTGGGAAATGCCGTTTCGCAAGCGCGCGCGCTTTACGCTGGAGAACCGCAGCGAGGAGCAGCTCACGGTCTACTACCAGATCAACTACGCCCTGACCGACGTGCCCGAGGACTGCGGCTATTTCCATGCGCAGTTCCGTCGCACCAATCCGCTGCCTTACAAGGAGGTCTACACCATCCTCGACGGCATCAGCGGCGCCGGCCACTATGTCGGCACCTACATGGCCTGGGGGGTCAACAACAACGGCTGGTGGGGCGAAGGCGAGATCAAGTTCTTCATCGACGGCGACGGCGAATTCCCGACGATTTGCGGCACCGGCACCGAGGACTATTTTTGCGGCGCGTACAATTTCGATCCCCATGTCGCACATGCCGGCCAGGGGCAATCCCGCTACGTGGAGTTCACCACGCCCTATGCCGGCCTGCCGCAGGTGATCCGCCCCGATGGCGTCTACAAATCGCAGCAGCGCTTCGGCCTCTATCGCTGGCACATCCCCGATCCCGTGCGCTTCCGCTCTGATCTGCGCGTGACGATCCAGGCGCTGGGCTGGCTGCCGGGCGCGAAGGAGGGAAAATACCTTCCCCTGCAGGACGACATTGCGTCCGTCGCGTTCTGGTACCAGACGCTGCCGACCGCGCCATTCCCGAAACTGCCCGGCCCGGACTATCTCGAAATCGGCTGAACCTGCGGCCGATCGATCAAGGAGACCAGAGATGCTCTACCCGATGTCGTCAAAAGTCGTCGAGCTCAAGCGCAAGCTCGAGAGCTTCATGGACCGGCACATCTATCCGAACGAAGAGCGGTTCTATCGCGAGGCGGAGGAGCTCGGGCCATGGAAGGTCTATCCCGTCGTCGAAGAGTTGAAGCCGCTGGCGCGCAAGGAAGGCCTCTGGAATCTGTTCCTGCCGGAATCCAGCCATGGCGCGGGCCTTACCAACCTCGAATATGCCCCGCTCTGCGAGGTGATGGGCCGCTCGCACCTTGCGCCGGAGGTGTTCAACTGCTCGGCGCCCGATACCGGCAACATGGAGGTGCTGGAGCGCTATGGTTCGGAGAAGGACAAGGAGCGCTGGTTGAAGCCACTGCTCGCAGGCGAGATCCGCTCCTGCTTCGCCATGACCGAGCCTGCGGTCGCATCGTCCGATGCGACCAACATCGAAAGCTCGATCGTGCGCGACGGCGACCATTACGTGATCAACGGGCGCAAATGGTACACGACCAACGCGACAGATCCCCGCTGCAAGATCTGCATCTTCATGGGCAAGTCCGATCCCGACAATCCCGACCGCCACAAGCAGCAGTCGATGATCCTGGTGCCGATGGACACGCCCGGCATCGAGGTAAAGCGCGCCCTGCCCGTGTTCGGCTTCTACGGCGTGCCTGACCGCGCCTCCGAGGTCGTCTTCACCAATGTGCGCGTGCCCCGGGAAAACATGTTGCTCGGCGAGGGCCGCGGTTTCGAGATCGCGCAGGGCCGCCTCGGTCCCGGCCGCATCCACCACTGCATGCGGCTGATTGGCCTCGCCGAACGCACGCTGGAGAAGATGTGCCGTCGCGTCCGCAGTCGCGTCGCCTTCGGCAAGCCGGTCTCGGAGCAGACGGTGACGCAGGAGCGCATTGCGGAAGCCCGCATCATGATCGAGCAGGCCCGGCTGCTGACGCTGAACGCGGCCTACGCGATGGACACGGTCGGCAACAAGGTGGCGAAGGCCGAGATCGCCATGATCAAGGTCGCCGTGCCCAACATGGCCTGCCAGATCATCGACTGGGCGATCCAGGCCCATGGTGGCGGCGGCACCTCGAACGATTTCGGTTTGACCCAGGCCTACGCCACCGCGCGTTTGCTGCGGCTTGCCGACGGACCGGACGAGGTTCACAGGAACCAGATCGCGCGGTTCGAGCTGAAGAAATATTCGAACGCGTAGGCAATTCGATGGCCCTTCCCGATCCCGACATCCGTCGCACCTGGCTCTTCGGGCCCGGAGCGGATCGCGCTGCGCATGCGAAGATGCTGGAGAGCGATGCGGATGCTCTCATCGTAGATCTCGAGGACTTTACGCCCCCCGCACGACGCGGTGAGGCACGCGGACTGCTCGACGGTTTCGTGAAAGAATGTCGCCGGCGGCAACGCCTTGCCGCCATCCGCATCAATGCCCTGGAGACCGATGGGCTGCTGGATCTTGCGGCAGCCATGACGGCGCGTCCCGACGTCGTCGCCTATCCCATGAGCGACAGGGCGGCCCAAATGCATGCCCTCGACGCAGCGATCTCCCATTGGGAAAACCAGCTCGGCCTCGACAAAGGCAGTACGGAAATCCTTCCCGTCTGCGAGACCGCGTTGGGAGTTATCGAGGTCCGCGCGATGGCCGCAGCCAGCTCCCGCGTTCGTTGTGCGCTCCTTGGAGCCGAGGACCTGGCCAATGATCTATGTGCCGAGCGGGGCGCGGATGGCCTCGAGCTCGACTATGCTCGAAGGCGCTTCCTAGTGGAAGCGCGTGCAGCAAAGATCGAACCGATCGATGCACCTTATACGTTCAGCGACGTCGGGGGCGCCGTTCGCGAGGCAACCCTATCCCGTCGCCTCGGTTACCGTAGCAAATCCCTGGTCCTGCCCGAGCACGTGAAGTGCCTCAATGATGTGTTCACGCCGGGAGCTGGCGAGATCGCGCACGCCGACGCAATCGTCGCGGGCTTCGAGGCCGCACGCAGCCGAGGCGAAGATCGCGCGCTCGTGAATGGCCTGTGGGTCGAAGTGCCGACCTATCGCAATGCATGCAGGCTGTTGGAACGCGCGCGTCGCCTGGGTGCGCTTCCGAGCGCGCCCTAGTTCAGCGCCTCGACCGTCATGCCGCCCGGTGCGGCAGGCCGTCCTCGCTTCAGTTCACCACGTACACATCCGGATCTGCGCTCCAGCTCGGCTTCTTGAAGGCATTGCGCAGGGCTGGTGACATCGGGACATTGTAGTTGAGGCCGTTCGGCGGCGTCGGCGATTGCAGCCATTTCTTGTAGAGCACCTCGATCTCCGGGCTGGCATAGAGCTCCGCCGTCGCGCGATCGGCGAGCGCCTTGAACGGCGCGTCCTCTCGCCGCAGCATGATGCCGTAAGGCTCCGGCTTCGAGAACGCCTCCTCGCTGATCATGTAGGCTTGCGGCTCCTTGGAGCGCGCAATCGCAACCGCCAGCTGCACGTCATCGAGTGCGTAAGCCTGGGCACGGTCGGTTTCCAGCAGCAGGAAGGCTTCGGCCTGGTCCTTGGCCGGCATCACATTGATGCCGAGATTGCGTTCCGTATTGACCTTGGCGAGCTGCGTCAGGTTGACCGAGCCAGCCACGGCCGTGACCGCCTTGCCCTTGAGATCGTCGATGGTGTTGATCTTTGCGGCCTTCTTGGCTGCAAATCGCGTCGCACTGAGGAAATGCGTGTTGGTGAAAGCGACCTGCTTCTGGCGATCGGCGTTGTTCGTGGTCGCCGAACAGTGCAGATCGAGCGTGCCGTTGACCATCAGGGGAATCCGGTTCGACGAGGTCACGGCGAGCGTGTCGACGGCGATGTCGGGCATGCCCAGCTGTTTCCTCACGGCATCGACGATCTTGAGGCAGATGTCCATGGCAAAGCCGACCGCCTTCTGGTTGCCGTCGAGATAGCTGAAGGGGACCGAGGCCTCCTGATAGCCGAGCGTGATCTTCTTGGTCTCCTTGATCTTCTGGAGCGTGCCGGACAGATCTTCGGCTGAGGCTGCACCGGCAAGACATGTGAGGGCCACGATAACGGTAGCTAGACGCATCGGCTGCTCCTAAGGGGCTTGCGCCTCCATGCCGGGCGCAGTCACGGCAGTTGATAGCGCAGGCGCGCTCCAGCCGCCAGACGTGCCTGCGCCTATCAGCTATCACAGCTTTCGATATGACGAGCGGCCGCTCGTTTGCGCCGAAAGGGTCCCGCCCGAACAGCGAGATGGCTGTTACGCCTCGATGCCGCGCTGGACCAGGATGCGCTCGGCACTGTCGTTCCAGACATCCATCTTGGTGATCTTGCCGTTGCGCACCACGAAACGGTCGACGTAGCGGTTGCCCTCGAAAGGTGTCCCATCCATCCATTCGCCGTAGAGCGTGCCGACGCTGTAGACCACGGTCTCGCCGTCGCCGGGGCAGACATCGAACCGGTCCATCTTCTTCTTGACCCAGCGGTAGCGCTTGGCGTTGAAGGCGGTCGGGCCGCGCGGATGGTCGAACTCGCGCCCGCCGGTGAAGGTGATCACGGTACCCGGCGCCATATAGGCCGCCGCAGCGTCCGGATCCGGGATCATCGATGCCGTGAGATAGGCCTCCACGATCGCGGCGTCGGACGACGGAACAGCTTCGGCTCTTGCGGCAACGGACATGGCTGGTTCTCCCGGAATTCGCGGAATACTAACGCCAGTCTCGCAAAATCCATGCATATATTTTGAACATCTCCCCCGCTACACTGCCGACAATCTGGAGCTGCCGATCCCGGCTGATTGCTCTAAATTCTGTCCGCAAGAGCCATGACCACCGAACGCGCCTTCGACCTGATCTTCCGTAATGCGCTGTTGCGATCATCCGCCGCGACCGTCGACATCGGCGTCAAAGCCGGCCGGATCGCCGCTATCGAGCCGAAGCTCGCCTGTGAGACGGTCGAGGTCGATATCGGCGGGCACCTGGCCCTGCCCGGTTTCGTCGACACCCACATCCATCTCGACAAGGCCTGCCTGCTCGACCGCTGCGGGCACAATCACGGCAGTCTCAGTGACGCCATCCGGGCCGTGTCGGCAATGAAACGCGACTTCACCGTCGAGGACGTCTACGCCCGAGGCGCCAAGGTGCTTGAACGCGCGATCGTGCACGGCACGACGCGCATGCGCACGCATGTGGAGATCGATCCACGGATCGGCCTGCGCAGCTTCGAAGCCGTGAAGGCGCTGCGGCGCGACTACGCCTGGGCGATCGACCTGTCGCTCTGCGTCTTCCCGCAGGAGGGCCTGACCAACGATCCCGGAGCTGAGGACCTGCTGGTCCAGGCCTTGCGTGACGGCGGCGGCGTGATCGGAGGCTGTCCTTACACCGACACCAGCCCGAATGCGCATCTCGAACGCATCTTCGATCTCGCGCAGGAGTTCGACGTCGATGTTGACCTCCATCTGGATTTCGATCTCGATCCCTCCTGGTGGCATCTCGACGAAGTTTGCCGGCAGACCGAGCGGCGCAACTATCAGGGACGGGTCGCGATCGGCCATGCGACAAAACTCTCGGCCCTGCCCCCGGAGCGGATGAAGGCTGCCACAGCGCAGCTGGCAAGAGCCGGCATCGCCGTCACCGTGCTGCCCGCGACCGATCTGTATCTGATGGGGCGCGACGCCACCCACAACGCGCCGCGCGGGCTGACACTCGCGCACAGGCTCGCGGGCGACGGCGTCGTGTGCTCGATCGCGACCAACAATGTGCTCAATCCCTTCACGCCGTTCGGCGACGCCTCGCTGCTGCGGATGGCAAACTTCTACGCCAACGTCGCGCACGCCTCGGTGAGGGATTTCGACACCTGCCTCGATCTCGTGACCGAACTGCCGGCGCGGCTGATGAACCTCGACGACTACGGTATCAAGCTCGGCAACCCCGCCGATCTCATCGTGCTCGATACGAAGGACAGCCGCTTCGCTATCGCCGAGCTCCCCGATATCGTGATGGGCTTCAAGAGCGGCCGACAGACATTCGCGCGGCAGCGGCCCGCTCTGTTCCGGCCCGGGAGCTGAATGCGCTTCCGGACGAACTTCCAACGGTAAAATCGTCAGGAACACAGCTGATCATCGGGCCATTTCGTTCCAGTTTCACTGCCGATTCCGGCCCGAAATCCGAGTCCGGTAGAATCCCGGACCGTAGCTGTGCGCATTGAACAAGAGGCCGTCTGGATCATACTAAGGGGGCGCTCTGAACCATCTGAGTTCAGTCGAGAAGTATGTATATGTTCAACGCATTCAGTAGCATCGATTATCGCTCCATTCGGGCCAACACGCCCGCGGAAACGGCCGTCAAGCGGCTGACTGGAATCGGCGAAGTGCTATCCAGCCTCGATATCTCGGCGATCCACACGCAAGCCGACATGACCCGCGCGCTCTTGGCGCTCGATACGGCCGACAAGTGCATCCGCATGATCCTCACGGAGTTCCGCACCGCGCCCGCCAAGGAGCAGATCGTCCGCAAGGCCAAGAGCCTGGTCGACTTGATCGAGCTCGCCCGCGACGAAATCTCGAACTATCGCGACGCCTGCACGGTCTTGAGCTGAACGCACGCGTTCGGCGTCAGCGCTTGATCTTCGCCAGTATCCGATCTGCCTCGGTACGCCAATCGGCGCTGCGAGCGAACTCCTTGGTGCCCCTGGCACCGAACAGCCCTTCGTCGGCGAGATCGGCCACCCACGCCTGCCGTTCGGCTGTGCCCTGCGCGGACCATGGCGTCAGCCCTGCCTCGCACACGGTCTCGGCGACCTCACGCACTTCTTCGGCACGCCGGCGGCCGTGCTCGATCACGCGCTGGAAGAAATAGGCGCCCTGCTTCTCCCAATTGATGGCGGGGAACGTCTCCCCGAGCGAGGCCAGCACCGCATCTTCGACCCCATAAGCGCGCGCGGTCGTAAAGCTCTCGATGACCATGGCCTCCAGGCCCTTGATCATGATGCTGCGGCACATCTTCACTGCCGAAGCCACGCCGAGCTTGTCGCTCGCAACCTTCGCGGCAAAGCCGATCGCGTTCAGAAGCGGCTCGATCTCCCTCGCGCCGGAACCGCCGAGCAGCAGCGGCACCTTGATGCGATAAGGCGGCACCGATGTCATCACCGCACCCTCGACATAGCGGCCGGCAGCGCCATCGATCAGTGCCGCCGCGCGCTGCTTTGCGCCGGGAGATGCCGAGTTGAAATCGAGGAACCAGCTGCCCTGGTTGATCGCAGTCGCACAGGCCTTCGCCACCGGCACAGCCTGGCTAGCGGTGACCGCGGAGATGATCAAATCGCATTTGGCGGCCAACTCGGCATGAGAGGGTGCGAGCGTCACGCCGAATTTCGCCGCATGCTCTTTCAGCGGTGCGCCATGGTCGCCACCGAGCTTGATATCATAGGCAGCGAGTTTGATGTCCTGCTGGCGCAAATCCTCGGCCAAAATCCTGCCGACCTCACCATATCCGACCAGCCCGATCTGCCATCGCCTCGGATCCGCCATCAGTTCAATCCTCGCGTTGTCGCGTCGAACAGCTCCTCGACCGCATAGCGGCGCGGGATCAGCGCCTGCTGGAATGTGTAGTCGACGATCAGCTCGAGCGGCTTCCTGTTCGCCTCTACTCCGAACGGAACGAGGTCCAGCGAGGCTGCGGGCCCCATCTGCTCTTTATTGCGCTTGAGAAGATCATAGACGCCCACGACCACGTCGGGGCGCGATTTCGCGAGCTGCTCAGTCACGACCACGAGATGGTTGACCGGCACGACGCCGCGCCGGGCATACCATTTGGCAGCTTCTGCAGCGGGATCGGGAAATAGAGGCTTTAGCTTCGGATCGTTCGAGGCCTCGCCGAGGACCGCGTCGAGCTCGCCGTCGAGCAGCATCTGCAGGATCTTCTTGTCCTTCGGGGCACGCTCGGTGGTGTCGACATATTCGGCGACGTGAGGATCCTCGAAGGTGATCCAGCGAATCTTGTCGAGGTTCACGCCATAGTCGTTGGCGAGAATCCCCCTGATCCAGGCGCCGGTCGTCGTCGTGAACGAGCGGATACCGACGCGCTTGCCTTCGAGATCGGACGGCCCGAGCGATCCCCGTGCAGGATTGTAGAGCGCGTAGGAATGCTGGAAACGGCCGAGCATGGTCGCCGGCAGGAGCACAAGCGGCTTGCCATGCGCCTTCGCCATCAGAAAGGTGACGATCGCCATCTCGCAGACGTCGAAGGCCTGCTCCCGCACCATCGGCTTGAACGCCGTGTTGGTGGGCGTGTACTCGATGAAGTCGAGATCGAACAGCTCGGAGCGGAGCTCCCCGCTCTTCACCGCCTGGACGTGGGGATGACTGCCGAGCACAGCTTTCAGCTTGAGACGATCCATCTACTCGCTCCGCCTCTCGTCGCTCTCAGACGTCCTCGGGGTTGTCGACGTAGACGAGACCCGCCTTCGCCAGCGCTTCGCGCATGCTGTACATGTCGAGGCCAAGCTCGCCAGAGGCAAGCCGCTCGCGCTTGCCACCTTCGTCCGCGTTGCGCTTCTTCGCCTTCTCAGCCACTTCGGCGGCATACCGCTTCGGCACCACCACGACGCCATCGTCGTCGGCCACGACGATGTCGCCGGGATCGACACTGACGCCGGCGCAGACCACGGGAATGTTGACCGAGCCGAGCGTCGCCTTGACCGTGCCCTTGGCCGAGACCGCGCGCGACCACACCGGAAACTTCATCTCGTGCAGCGCTTTGACGTCGCGGCAGCCGGCGTCGATGATCAGGCCCTGCACGCCGCGCGCCTGCAGCGAGGTCGCCAGCAGCTCACCAAACATGCCGTCGGTATTATCGGTGGTACAGCCGACGACGAGGATGTCACCCTTCCTGCATTGCTCGACTGCGACATGAATCATCCAATTGTCGCCGGGCTGCGCCAGCACGGTGACGGCAGGACCCGCAATTGCCGCGCCCGACCAGACCGGTCGCAAGTAAGGCTTCATCAGGCCGACGCGCCCATAGGCCTCGTGCACGGTCGAGACGCCGTATTCCGCCATGCCGGCGGGATCGGCGCGCTTGATGTTGCGAACGACGACCGGCTTCATGCCAGCTCCTCCGCGACGGTCGGGAACAGGCGCTGATAGGCTTCGCCATAGGTCATGGGCACGCCGGTGTTGCGACTGCCCTGAATGCCGCGATTGAGCGCGACGCGCTCGTAATAGCCCCAGAGATGTTTCTGCGCGGCCAGGATCTGGAACGCTTCGTACTTCTCCTTCCAGACCTCGTCGATCTTGAGAAGCAGGTCGGGCTTGTAATTGCACTGCTCGGGCTGGTGCGGCTCGAACAGGAACACCGGCGGCGCCGAATATTTGTACTGCGCGCCGGGCTTGTGGCCCATCGCCTGCGCGACCACGCGCGTCTCCTGCGCGAAA
Source organism: Bradyrhizobium sp. PRIMUS42 (assembly GCF_023006515.1). NCBI lineage: Bacteria > Pseudomonadati > Pseudomonadota > Alphaproteobacteria > Hyphomicrobiales > Nitrobacteraceae > Bradyrhizobium > Bradyrhizobium sp. PRIMUS42. Next base: position 4,310 of record NZ_JALBGZ010000017.1, on the reverse strand, counting down.
TGCGCCGCGTTGGGATGGTCGAAATTATAGGGGTCCGCCAGCGCATGCGTCAGCACGAAGCTCGGGTTGAGCTCTCGGTAGATGTCGACCATGCGGTCGAAATGCGCTTCAGTGAGCTTCAGCGGATAGTCGCCGCAGTCGAAGAACTCGATCTCGGCGCCCAAAAGCTTCGCCGCCCGCTCCGCCTCGTCCTTGCGCCCTGCCTTGACCGATTCCAGCGTCGCGCCCTTCTCCTTCCAGGCGAACTGACTTTCGCCGCGCTCGCCGAAGGACATGCAGACGATCTTCATGCGATAGCCCTTCTTCGCATGCAGCGCGATGGCGCCGCCGGCGCGCCAGACGAAATCGCCGGGATGGGCGGTGATCACGAGACCTGTTTTCATGGGACACTCCTTTCGTTCGTATTCATCCCGCGCAGCTTGTCGATCGTCAGCGACGTCATCGGTCGAACCCGAACAGGCGCGCGGGATTGTCGACCAAGATCTTCTGCTGCAACTCCGGCTCCGGCGCGAACAGCGGAATGAGGTCGACGAGATCGCCGTCGTTCGGCATCACTTTGACGTTGGGATGCGGCCAGTCCGTGCCCCAGATGACGCGGTCGGCGGCGGTCTCGACGATTTTTCGTGCGAACGGCACGGCATCCGTGAACGGCGGACCGCTGGACGACACCCGCTCCGAGCCGCAGATCTTGACCCAGCATTTCTCGTCACGCAGCATCAGCCCGATCAGGATCTCGAACGGGAGCTGGTCGAGCCCGTCGGACGCCTTCACCCGTCCCATATGGTCGATGGTGTAGCTCAGCGGCAGCTTCGCCAGCATGTCGGCATAGTCAGGCAGGTCGACCGCGTCGAAATGCAGGTCGATATGCCAGCCGAGCGGCGCGACCATGGCGATGACGCGATCGAACATACCCTTGTCGGGGACACCGCCGAGATGGCGGACGAAATTGAAGCGGCAGCCGCGGAAGCCGCCCTCGTGCAGCACGTGAAGCCCGCGTTCGGTGATGGTCTCGTCGATATTGGCGACCGCCCGGTAGGCGCCATTGCTCTGCGCGATGGCATCGAGCGCCACCGTGTTGTCGGTGCCGTGCACGCTGGCATTGACGATGACGGCGCGCTCGACGCCGAGCCTGGCATGCAGCGCACGGAAATCCTCCAGCGGCGCATCCGGTGGCGTGTAGGAGCGATCGGGCGCGTAAGGGTACTTCACGCCGGGACCGAAGATGTGACAATGCGCATCACACGACAGCTTCGGCAGCTTGAACTTCGGCGTGCGCGTATTCGGGTCGGGCGGCGGAATGGTCGGAGTGTACATCATCGTCATCAGGTGAACCGCCGAAGCGAGACGCTCGTTCAAGTCTTGCTGCTGACGACCGGCCGCCGCCGCGCCGGCGCGGCATGATCGAGCGGCGGCGCCTGGAATGCGGCAACGGTGGCCTGCACCAATTGCTCGATGGCATTGGCGGCATCGCCGCCGTCGGCCTCGCCGCGCGACAGGCGCGAGACGCGGTCCGGCGTCACCAGCGAATAATAGAGCGCTCCGAGCAGGAAGTGGCTGCGCCAGACGATATCGGTGCGGGGGATATGCGGCAGGCTCTGGTGGATCGCATCGATGAAGGCGTGGCTGGTGTCGTCAAAGGTCTGCGCGATGATTTTTCGCGCGACCTCGTTACCTTCGGCCGACATCACGGCGCGCAGCCGCGTGAAGCGCGCCCCGCCGCCGGCGAGATCGCTGCCGGAGGTGAAGGCCGGCACCACATAGGCGCGCACGATCGCCTCCAGCCGGTCCTGGAGATCGCGCACGCGCCTCGCCGCCGCGAGCAGTTCCGAACGGCGCAGGTTCATCGGCCCGCAATGGCGCCGGTAGATCTCCAGCAGCAGGCCGTCCTTGGTCTTGAAATGGTAGGTCACGCTGCCGGGATTGGCCCCGGCCGCCACCGCGATGTCGCGCACCGAGACGGCATTGAAGCCGTTGATGGCGAACAACTCCTCGGCCGCGGCGAGGATCGCCTCGCGCATGTTCGGCTTGCGGGCCGATTCCTTGCTGGTGGGGTTGCGTACCATGTGATTTGTACTATCGTACAAAAGATCAGGTCTCGTCAACAAAAACCATGGGCGACGTCCAGGACGGTTCGGAGACGGTCGCACGGATGCGAATGCCTGCAAGGAGTGCTGGGAAAATGCTGGGTTTGAACAAGAGAATTGGCGGTTTGGTGCTGGGTGCCGGTCTGCTGCTGGCCGGCGCCGTCGAGGCCGCAGACAATTATCCGAGCAAGCCGGTCCACATCCTGGTCCCCTATGCGGCCGGCGGCGCGGTCGATGTACTCGCGCGCACGCTGGGACAGGCACTCGCAAAAACCTGGGGCCAGCAGCCGGTGGTCGACAATCGCCCCGGCGCCGGCGGCATCGTCGCCTCGCAGGCGTTGACGCAGGCCGCGCCTGACGGTTACACGCTGATCCTGGTCGCGAGCGGTCATCCGCTCAACCAGTTCATCTATCCGAGCGTGCCGTACGACACATTCAAGGACTTTACCGCAATCACCGAAGTCGCTTCCTCACCGCTCGCGATCGTCGTGGCCAAGGACAGTCCCTACAAGACACTCGGCGATCTCCTGGCGGCTGCGAAGAAGGAGCCGGACAAGCTCTCCTACGGCATGTCAGGCAACGGCACCTCGGCGCATCTGGCTGGCGAACTGTTGAAGCATATGTCCGGCACCAAGATCGTCGCGATCCCCTACAAGGGCGGCGCGCCCGCGCTAACTGCCGTGATCGCGGGCGAGATCCCGCTCAGCATCAATCCGCTCGCCGAGGCGATCGGCCAGCTCGAAGGCGGCCCGGTGCGTGCGCTCGCCGTGACTTCGGCCGAGCGCTCCAAGGCGCTGCCCAACGTTCCGACGATCGCGGAAGCCGGTGTATCCGGCTATGACGTCTCGGTCTGGTGGGGCGTCCTCGGCCCGGCAAAGATGCCGCCCGAGATCGTGGCAAAGCTCGAGACCGATCTCAAGGCGGCGCTGCAGGATGCGAATGTGCTGTCGACGCTCGCCAAGATCGGCGCAACCCCGGTCGGCTCAACGCCCAAGGAGTTTGACGCCTATATGCACGCCGAGGCGACCAAATGGGAGCCGGTGCTGAAGGCTGCCAACATCCGCGCGCAGTGAGGCTCTTCAGCTGAGCAGGTGGCTGCGCGGCGCGATCAAGGCCTCACGCGAGTAGACCGTTGACCCGTTGCGGCGCGTGCGTCAGCACACAGATTGCGACGACACGCGGCGCGCACGACGCGAATACCGCCAGCGCGTACAGCACCGAACTTTAATTCCGGTTGCTGCAAATCAACGCAACAACATGGACAAAGCGTCATTTGTGTTTTGCACGGCTCTGCGCGAGCACGGTCTGGAGAACACCGAGGACGACGAATGAGCAAACCCGCATTGTTGCGACTCCATCGCTGGATCACTCTGGTCTTCGCTCTTCCTCTGTTCGCGATCATCACCACCGGTCTGATCCTGTCCATCGAGCCCCTTGTGCAAACGAGTGGCATTGGCGGTCCCGCGATCGAGGCTGGCCGTGTCGTCGAGTTGGTGACGCGGTATGATCCCGACGGCAAGGCGCGCGGACTCTCGATCAACGCGGGCAGCCGGCGCATGACCCTGCAGGGGATCAGCACGCCGGCGATTGATCTTGCAACCGGCGAAGCTGCCTCGGCGGGTTCGACCCTGTCGAATCTCTTCCTCTGGGCGCGTTTCACGCATGAGCGTCTGATGGGGCAGGCCTGGCTGGTGACGGCATCCACGCTCGCCATGGTGATCATCCTGCTGCTTGGCATTGTCATGGGAATGCCGCGGCTGCGCAACTCGCTCTCGGGATGGCACAAGGGGACCGCGTGGTTCACGCTGCCGCTGATCCTGCTCAGTCCGTTGACCGGCCTTTGCATGGCGCTCGGCCTCACCTTTCAGACGGCACCTGCTCCGGCCGCGGGTAGCGGTCCCCTCGCCCTGCCCGACGCGGTGCGAATAGTCGCGGCCTCGCACGAGTTGTCGCATGTGATCTCGATCGGCACACGCGGCGGTCGCATGATGGCGAGACTCTTTGACGGTGGAGAGTTGCGGGCCTATGCCGTCACGTCGTCGGAGATCACACCGCTGCCGCGCAACTGGCCGCGCCTGATCCACGAGGGAAACTGGTCGGCCCTGATCGCCTCGCCGCTCAATGTCGTGACGTCAATCGCGCTGTTAACGCTGCTGTCGACCGGTCTCCTGATCTGGGCGCGGCGAACGCTGCGCAAGCGGCGACCGCGCGCGGACGGGCCAGCCG
>NZ_JALBGZ010000179.1:0-9646 GCF_023006515.1 Bradyrhizobium sp. PRIMUS42 | reverse complement strand
ACCAGCGTCGTCGAAGGCATCGACATGCCGCGCGCTCTGATCGTGGCGCTGGTCGAACGCGCCCAGCACGAGGGCCTCATCCGGCGCGACCTCGGCGCGGACGCGATCGCACGCGTGCTGATCGCGATCTTCCAGGGTTTTGTGCTGCAAAAATGCTGGGGCGACGAATTCGACGTCGAGGCCTGCATGACGGCCGTCACCGGTGTGATCGACGGCTTCCGCACGACCAGACCTGACATCAAGCGGCGAACCAGGACGTAGGCGATGCCCGGGATGCACGACCTCCTTGCTGGCGCCGGCGTCGGCCTGGTCAGCGGATTGACATCGGGCTTCATGGGAACGAGCCCGGGTGGCGGCCTCGTGATCTTCAGCGTGCTGCTGCTCGGCGCCGAGCAGCACGTCGCGCAGGGAACGTCGCTGATCACACAAATCCCGCCGACCGGCCTCGCGGGCGCGCGCCGCTACTGGCAGAACGGCAATCGCAGCCCCTTGCCGTGGATCATCTGGATCGGCATCGGCTTTCTCGTCGGCGGTGCCGGCGGCGGTTACGCCGCGGCAGCGGTTTCTAACCAGGTTTTGCAATGGACTTATGTCGCCTATCTCGTCGGGCTGATCGCCCTGCTGATCCTGCGCCGCGATCGCAAGAACGGCAGCCGCGAGGCCGGCGACCAGGACCAACTGCCCTGGCTACCCCTGCTCCTTATCGGTCTGCTTGCCGGATTTTCCTCCGGCTTCATGGGCATCGGCGGGGGCCTGGCGATCACGGTCGGCCTTGCTGCGGGCCTGCGCGTGCCGCAGCATCAGGCACAGCTCGTCAGCCTCGTCTTCTCGATCATCCCGACCAACCTTCCGGCAGCCTGGATCTACTGGAGCAAGGGCCTGATGGTCGGCTGGCCGGCGATCATCGGCATTCTTGCCGGTCTCTGGGTGGGCTCCGATCTCGGCGCACGCATGGCCAACGGCGTCAGCAAATCGGTGCTACGCCGGGTCATGATCGCCTTCATCTCGCTGATGGCGCTCTACATGACCCACAAGGCGCTGGCCTGACCCTACGGCCGCCGCGGAATGTTCAGCCCGCGCTGCACCGCCGGACGCGCAAGCCCGCGTTCGAGCCAGGCACCCACAGATTTGAACTGGGGGAATTCGACGAGATCACCCGCGCCGTAGAAACCGATGAGATTGCGTACCCAGCCGAGCATGGAGATGTCGGCAATGGTGTAGTCGTCATTCATGAACCATTGCCGTCCCGCCAGATGCGTCTCCATCACGCCGAGCAGGCGCTTGGCTTCGGCGACGTAGCGGTCACGGGGCCGTTTGTCCTCAAAATCCTTGCCGGCGAATTTGTGGAAGAAGCCGACCTGGCCGAACATCGGCCCGACGCCGCCCATCTGGAAGTGCAGCCACTGAAGCGTCTGGTAACGGCGCGCGGCGTCCTCCGGCAGGAGCTTACCGGTCTTCTCGGCGAGGTATTGCAGGATCGCTCCGGACTCGAACAGCGGCAGCGGCCTGCCACCGGGGCCGTTGGGATCGAGAATCGCCGGGATCTTGCCGTTCGGATTGAGCGAGAGAAACTCCGGCGTCTCCTGGTCGTCCTTGCCGAAATCGACGAGATGGACCTCGTAGGGCAGTCCGATCTCCTCCAGCATGATCGAGACCTTGACGCCGTTCGGCGTCGGCAGCGAATAGAGCTGCAGCAACTCCGGATGCTTGGCCGGCCAGCGCTTGATGATGGGATAGGCGGAGAGATCGGACATCGGGACCTTTGGTGCGTGAACTGAGGCGCACCTAATCTAGGCGACGCGAATGGCGCAAGTCACGATCCGTCCTCACGATCCGTCGGCAATGCCACGCCTACGGAGGAAGTGTCGCCATCACCACAATCGGGGTCATTGCCTCATGTTGCAGCCGATACTCGATGAACCGTTGGCCCGAGATCAATAGCACGGCCGTAAAGGCGGCTGCGAGCATCGCGGTCGCCCATTGGCAGACGTCGTACATCGTGTTGTCCCTCAGCATCCTTTGCGTAAACGTCAGCTCGAGCGCCATGTTCCGAGTCGGCTAGAAATATTGCTACTTTTTCCCGGATTATACGACGAAGCCATCACACTGTTCCATCCGCGCGCGCAGGGACCATCGGCCCTTCCGAGCGTTGTCGCCGAATGAACATTGAGAAGCGCGCCCTGCTCGACCACGCTGAACGCTGTCGCCGCGTCGCCGAAGATCTCGCGCATGGTGAAGCCGCGCTGCGGCTGCAGTCGATGGCCGAGGCGTACGAGGAGAGAGCGGCAAGACTGGACGACGATGGCGTCTGCCTGAAGCACAGACATCGTTGTCGCGGCCATACGGGAGACGGAAGCGATTGCGAGGAATGAGGCTTCAGTAGTTGATCTCCATTCTCAGCCCTCGGGGATCAATCTCGTCACCGCCGACGCGCTGGGTGCTGTCGCGCGCGGCGACCGCGCAGGCGCAGGCATCGATGAGATCGTCGCGGCCGATGCCGGTGCCGAGGCGAAGCGTCAGCCATTTCTCGACCTTGGTGAAGCCTCGGTCTCTCAGCAGCGCAATGCGCTGGGTTCGACCGCATGGCGACGTCTTCGGTTCAAGCCGCATCCGCCCGGCGAGATTCCAGAAGATCAATTCCGGATGCGCTTCGCCGATCGTCGCTTGCCGCGTCGGCGTCATGGCATCGTCGACCTCCCTGAGCTTGTCTCTGATGTTCCAGAGCTGCGCCGACACGCCCCTGCCCTTGCCTTCGTGCTTCCAATAGTAGCGATTGGCGGCCGCCATGTCCGGGAACGTCCAGAGCTCACGGCGCGCGCCGAGGAACACGGCGGGGCCGATCAATGCACGCGCGCGCAGATCGCAAAGGCGATAGCCGCTTGGGTTCAATCCGATCGGCATGTCGATCGTCGCGCGCGCATGCGGCATCGCGAGCAGGCGCTTCAGGCCCGGCGAATAGTCGAAGCCGTGATCGCCGCGCTCGTCGATCCAGGCTGCGACCCAGCCGAAGCGAAATCCGTCGAGGCCGAGATAGTTTGGCACGTCATGCGCCGTCATTTTCAGTTTTCGCGCGCGCCTCTGATTTTTTCTCTTCGGGGTGGCTCACGTCTCATCTCGTCAGATATTCGCGCATCAAGGCGCGGGCGCGATGCAGGCGAGCCTTCACCGTCTGCCGGGTTGCCCCGAGCGCAGCGGCAATTTCATCAATGGTCATTTCCTCGACGTCGCGCATCAGCGCGACGTCGAGATAGTGCGGCGGCAGCGCCTCGAACGCCGCGGCCACGTCGAGGCGCAGATCGGCTTCGGGACGCAGCAGCAATGCTGCCTCCACTTCACTCTCATCGACAGCCGGGACAAGACCCGCCCTGCGCGCCAGCCGCAGGCACTCACGGCGAACCACGCTGAACAGCCAGGCCGAAAACGCCAGCAGCGAGTGGATCGTGCCGACACGGCGGAACAGGATCCACAGTGCCTCCTGCGTCGCATCCTCGGCATCCGCCGAGCTGCGGCAGGTTGCGCGTGCGTAGCGGCGGATATCCGGCTGCGCCGTCTCGAGCAGGCACGCGATCGCCCTGATATCGCCGAGCCGCGCGGCTTCGAACAGGTTCGGCGAGATCTCAGCCGCACTCACGATGCACCTCCTCGCCCGATCCCTGCCATCGCGCACATGGGACAATAGCCGACGAAGCCGGTCAGCGCGAAGCCGGCGCCGCCCAGCGCGACCAGCCACGCCATCCCGCCCGCCAGATAAACCAATGCCGCGACCGCCAACGCGACGCCCAAGGCGACCCGCACCGTCTGCTGCAGGCCGCCGATGTTCTTCCTGTAAAATGCCATCGCATCCTCCGAGATGAGCCGAGGCCAATTGCCTCGACCATCAAGAGGGCGCGGCGACCGAAAAGGATTCGCGGCCGCCGACAAATTTTTCGCGGGTCAGCCCCCGACGGCCTGATAGGCCAGGCGCTTGAACTCGAAGAAGAAGGGATTCCAGAAGCCCATGTAGCGTTGGGCCATCAGCACGCCGGCGGTATTGGCCTCAGGGCAGATCCACCAATGGGTGCCGGCAAGGCCGCCCCACTGGAATTCACCGGTCGAATTCGGGGGATCGAACGGCATCGGCGCGAAGGTGACGGCACCGCCGAGACCAAAACCCTTGCCGGGGATCGGGCCGAGATTGGCGAAGCGGATGGTTTGGCCCGCAGGCAACTGGTTCGTCATCATCTGCCGCAGCGTCTCCGGCTTGAGCAGCGCATCCGACCCCGGCAACAATGCCCGCACCAGCGCGAGCATGTCCGGCAGGGTCGAGACCAGACCGCCGCCGCCCGAGAGCCGCGGGAACGGCCGCCGATAGGCTTGCGGAAAAGGAAGATTGTCCGCGCGCGTGAGGCCCGGCTTCATCGGATCGAGCACATCAGCGCCATTATAGAGCGCAACCAGCCTGCCCTGCTGCGCGTCCGGAACATGGAATCCGGTGTCCGTCATACCGAGCGGATCGAAGATGCGCGCTTTCAGGAAGGCATCGAGGGACTTGCCCGAGACGACCTCCACGACGCGGCCGAGCACGTCGGTTGCCACCGAATATTCCCAGGCCGTGCCGGGATGATACGACAGCGGCAGATCGGCGAGCTTGTCGATCATATCAGTGAGCGGCGTCAGCGGATTGAGCACGCGCGCTTCGTTATAGCCTTTGAACAGCACGGTGCCGGGATCGAAAATGCCGTAGCTGAGACCGGAAGTGTGGGTCAGAAGCTGCCGGATCGTGATCGGGCTTTTCGCCGGCTCGACGTCAGCAAGACCAGCCGCGCCCTGCTTCAGCACCTTGCGATTGCCGAGTTGCGGCAGGAATGTCTCGATCGGATCATCGAGCCCTATACGTCCTTCCTCGACGAGGAGCATGATGGCGCAGGTGACGAAGATCTTGGTGTTGGAGAACGCGCGGAAGATGTGGTCGGGCCGCAGCGCAGTGTTCGCCTCGCGGTCGGCAAAGCCGACGCATTGCTGGTCGACCACCTCGCGTCCGCGCAGCACGGCCCAGGATGCACCCGGAATGATCTCCTGATCGACGTAGCGCTGCATTGCCGTCCGTGCGGCGGAAAAATCGCTGACCCTGGCGTCCATGTGTCTCCCCGAATTTGTGGTTGGGACGGATATAGCGTGCTTTCGCAGGAAATGAAGTCCGCAGCGCCTATCGGTGCTTCATGAACGCGGTAACGTGCAGGCATCGGCGGATGCGCATGCCCTGCCGCTGGTACAGCGCAATCGCCGACGAGTTGCTGGAAAACACGTGCAGGAATGGAATTTCCCCGCGCGCCTCGATCCCGCGCGCGACGGCCGCAAGCAACGCCTGCGCATAGCCGCGACCACGATAATCGGGATGCACGCAGACGGCCGTCATCTCGGTGAACTTGCCCGGCTTCATCCGCTCGCCAGTCATCGCGACCAATTCGTCCCCGGCGCGAATGCCGAGGAACGTGCCGAGCTCGTGGGTCCGCAGCGCAAATGGACCAGGCTTGGTCAGCTCCACCAGCGCCGTCATGGCAGGCACATCGGCCGGCCCCAGCGTGACGATCTCGGCGTCGCGCAGCGGACTGTCGGCAGGCGAGCCGATCATCTGCTCGCAGGGCCCGGCGAGCACGACCTTGAAACCGGCGGGAACGTCGACTGCCTCCGGTGTGAACAGCGCAGCGACCTGCGAGCCCGACAGGAGATCACCGAGCGCGGCAAAGCTCGCCGCGGACATGTCGGCCATGTCGGCAAACGGCGTCATGTCGACGGGATAGCGCAGTGCTCGCGGGCCGCCTTCGGCCAGATGCTTGTGGCTGGTCGTCAGCGCGCTCCAGATCGGGCGATCCAGCAGCGCCTCATCGTTATCGGACACCGGCCTAGTCCTTGTCGAAGCTGACGATGACGGCGGCGTTGGCGATGAGGATGGGGTCGTTTGCCACCTCCGTGGCCGAGGGAATCTCCAGCCCACCCTTGACCGCCGTCACGGTCACCGTGCCGTAAGGCAGCTCCTTGGCCACGGCTTCCTTGTCCACCGCTTCGGGATTGGGCACCGCGATCGTGACATCGACGAACATGTCGTTGGCGGTCTTGCCGATCATCCGGAAGAATCCGAGGCTCGAATGCCGGATGGCATCCGACACAGCCCGCTTCGCTGCCTTGGTGGCGTCCCTGCCGTGGACGTCGACGCCCATGCCCATCTCGGTGATACAGCGAACGCGAGTCATTTCATATTCCTGTCATTGGTTCGGTGATTGGGAGTGTCGGTGATTGAGCCGCTCGGCACAAGATCTCTCGTGTCCCGGACGCGCTGCAACGCTTTAGCGTTGCTGCGCAGAGCCGGGACCCAGGAGGCCGCAGAGTTCGCCGATGCGTGGGCCCCGGCTCTGCAGCGCACCGCCAAGAGGCGCTGCGCTGGGTCCGGGGCACGACCTCCATCGATCACGCCTTCGCCTTCTCATGCGCCCGCAGCTCGTCGACCAGCACCCGTACATTCTCCGAATAGTCGATCGGGATCGAAACGAGGTGCACGCCGCCTTCCTTGAAAGCGGCGTCGAGCGTCGGGCCAAAGCTATCGATGCTCGTAATGCGATGCCCCTTCGCACCGTAGGCCTTGGCGTAGAGGACGAAATCGGGGTTGCCAAAAGTCATGCCGTAATCGGCAAAATGATCGACGGCCTGCTTCCAGCGGATCATGCCGTAGGCGTTGTCCTCGAGCACCAGGACGACGAGGTTGAGCTTGAGGCGGACGGCCGTCTCCATCTCCTGGCTGTTCATCATGAAGCCGCCGTCGCCGGCGACCGCGAGCACGCGGCGATCGGGATAAAGCATCGCGGCCATCATCGCCGACGGCAGGCCGGCGCCCATGGTCGCCAGCGCATTGTCGAGCAGCAGCGTGTTGGCGACGCGGGTGCGGTAGTTGCGCGCAAACCAGATCTTGTACATGCCGTTGTCGAGCGCAACGATGCCGTTCTCGGGGATCACCTGCCTGATGTCGTGCACGATGCGCTGCGGCGTCGGCGGCCAGCGCGCCTCGGTGGCGCGGTCGGCGATATGCATGAGGATTTCTTCGCGCAGCGGCAGCAGCGCCGCAGCCTGCGGCAGCTTGCCTTCGAGCCGATCGGCGAGCAGCTCCAGGCTCGGGCCGACATCGCCGACAACCTCGGCGTCAGGAAAATAGACCTGCTCGACACTGGCCGAAGTATAGCTGACATGAATGACCTTCGGCCCTGATGGCCCCATGATGAACGGCGGCTTCTCGATCGGGTCGTGACCGATCGCGACGATCAGGTCGGCGGCGTCGATGGCGTCATGGACATAGTCGCGCTCGGACAGCGCGGCAGTGCCCATGTAGAGATTGGTGCCGCCGGGCACGGTGCCCTTGCCCATTTGCGTCGTGAAGAACGGAATGCCGGTGCGTCGCACGAAGCTTGCGATGCCGTGGGTCGAGCGCGGCCGGCTGGTCGCCGCGCCCATCATCACCAGCGGGTACTTTGCGGTCAAAATCATCTCGGCCGCGCGGTCGAGCGCGGCGCGATGGGCGACCGGGATCTCGATCGGATGGATCGGGATCACGGGAACGGCGGGCACCTCGTCGCCGGCAATGTCCTCGGGCAGTTCGAGATGCACCGGGCCGGGCCGCTCCTCCATGGCGACACGAAAGGCGTCGCGCACCACGGTCGGAATGCTGGAGGCGCTGATGATCTGCCGCGACAGCTTCGTCAGCGGCTTCATGGTCGCGACCACGTCCACGATCTGGAAGCGCGCCTGCCGGCTGCTCATGATCGGCTTTTGGCCGGTGATCAGGATCATCGGCATCCCGCCGAGATGCGCATAGGCCGCACCCGTCGACAGGTTGAGGGCACCGGGGCCGAGCGTCGACAGACAAACGCCGGGCTTGCCGGTCAGCCGGCCGTGCGTGGCGGCCATGAAGGCGGCGGCCTGCTCGTGGCGGGTCAGGACCAGCTCGATCTTGGAGGTGCGCAGCGATTCCACGAGGTCGAGATTTTCCTCGCCGGGGATACCAAAGATCCGATCGACGCCCTCGTTCTCCAATGCCGCGACAAACAGGTCCGATCCTTTGACTTTGGGTTCCTGTCCGCTCATGCCGCCTCCGCTTGCTGCTGGCTCCCGTGTTCCGGGAACGGCCGCATCGTAGCGATATGCGGCCTCAGCACAATTCACAAAGCGGCGCATCTGCATCAACAGCGTCATTGTAAGCGCAGCGAAGCAATCCAGAATCTTTCCACAGAGACAGCCTGGATTGCTTCGCTGCGCTCGCAATGACGGAGCATTGACGGGCGGCATTCTCCGCTCTCGGGTCCCGGACGCGCTGCAACGCCCTTCGCGTTGCTGCGCAGCGGCCGGGCACGAGACCGTCGCGAAATAACGGACATGAGTTCGCATCCTCGCGGCTCATTTCGCCCGAGCTTTGCTTCATCTCGACACCCTCCGTCAGAGGGCGCAGGGAAGACCGGGTGCCGGCCGGGCACCCACGGTCCACTGTGCGACGATTGCGCTACAAGCGGCTGCACAGCGGCATACAGGTGAAGCCCAACATCCGGCCTTCCCTGCGCAGTGGTTTGACGGCTTATGCCGAGCTCTCCCCGGGGAGCGATGCACTATTGCCCCCGTCGCCTTGCGGATGACTGATGCGCGCGGTCCGGTCGGGCCGCTGCATCACCACAAGACTTGGCGCCAGACCCCGGGCGCCAGGACGACACGGTTTTGCCATACGCTTGTCACACCGGTCGTATGCGCGAAGGTATTCGCTCACGGTTCTTGCCGCCCTGCCAAGCCTGTCGCGCCGATGTGACGAAGCGTCCACCGCAGCTCACCCCACGTTCGTGACGATCGCGATACGCCCCTCTGACCGGGGTAAGTTGGCCAAGGAATGCGCCAAAGCCGAACTTCTGTAAAGGCGAATATTTTTGTTGGAGCACGTTGCCCCACGGCTCGTGTGTTTTGCGCGTCGGGCAACACAACAGCTTGTAGGTGCGCCGGATGGATGAGCGAAACGCAATACGCCCTCCGTGCCAGATGTTGCAAGCCGTGCGCAGCATGCTATCGCTCGCCTCATGACGCCGAAAAACTTCGAAGCACGCTGCCTGCGCCTGCCGGCTGCCACCAAGGTGGTGCAGTGGGAGGGCACGTCCGTGTTCAAGGTCGGCGGGAAGATGTTCGCTCTCGGCGGCGGCTTTGCCGCAAGCTCCGGCGGCTACATGTTCAAGGTCTCGGATATGGCCTATGCGATGTTGATCGAGCATGGCGTGGCGCGGCGAGCGCCGTACCTTGCGCGCGCCAAATGGGTGCAGCTCGTCAGCAACAGCGCCCTCCCCGATGCCGAGCTCACGGGCTATCTCGCGCAGGCCCATACGCTGATCGTCGCCAAGTTGACGCGGAAGGTCCGCAGGGAACTGGGCCTCGCCGAGCCGGTACGCCCGTGACCAACCCGGCGCAATCAACCGAACAAATTGACCTCCACGAAATATCTGACTAAAGTCAGACATCATGTTGGATCCGATTTCTCGCGTTCGCCGCTTCAACCGCGCCGTCACCTCCGCGGTAGGCGCACTCGATACCTCGTTCCTGGGCCGCGGCCGGCCGCTCGGCGCGGCGCGCGTCCTCAATGCGATCGGGCAGG
>NZ_JALBGZ010000178.1:0-9707 GCF_023006515.1 Bradyrhizobium sp. PRIMUS42 | reverse complement strand
AGCAGGCGGCGCCCAAGGCTGCCGCCGCACCCGCGCAGCCCAAAGCCTCGCCCGCGGCGATTGCGGCGGCCAAGGAGATTCTGCAGATCAAGAACGCCACCGCGATGTACGCGGGCGCCGTGCCTGGTCTCGTCGAGAAGACCAAGATCGCGCTGACCCAGCAGAACCTCAATTACCAGAAGGACCTCAACGAGGTCGCCCCGATCGTCGCCCAGCAGCTCAACGGCCGCCAGAACGAGATCGGCGATGGCATGGCGCAGATCTATGCCAGCGAGTTCACCGAGCAGGAGCTGAAGGACCTCGTGGCCTTCTACAAGTCGCCGCTGGGCAAGAAGCTGATCGACGCCGAGCCGCGCGCCATCGGGCTCAGCATGGCCTTCATGAATTCCTGGGCCCAGAACTTCGCCGAGACCGTGATGGGGGCCTTCCGCGCCGAGATGCGCAAGCGTGGCAAGGAGATCTGATCGATCCTATCTGATCGGTAGTTTCTGAAAGAGGTCGGAGTGGACAATGGCTGAATTCGACGTCGACCTCTTCGTCATCGGCGGCGGCTCGGGCGGCGTGCGTGCCGCCCGCATCGCGGCCGGATACGGCGCCCGCGTGACGATCGCGGAAGAGTACCGCATGGGCGGCACCTGCGTGATCCGCGGCTGCGTGCCGAAGAAGCTGTTCGTGATCGGCTCGCATTTCCGTCACGAACTCGAGGACGCCGCCGGTTTCGGCTGGACCGTTCCGCCCGCCAGCTTCGACTGGGCGACGCTGATCGCCAACAAGGACAAGGAGATCGCGCGGCTGGAGGCGGCCTATACCGCCAATGTCGAGAAGTCGGGCGCGCAGATCGTCAAGAGCCGCGCGGTGATCGAAGACAAGCACACCGTCCGTCTGCTCGAAAACGACCGCAAGATCACCGCGAGATACATCCTGATCGCCACCGGCGGCGCGCCCAACCACGGCGCCTCGATCCCCGGCATCGAGCACGTGATCTCCTCCAACGAGGCGTTCCACCTGAAAAAGCTGCCGCGACGGATCGTGATCCAGGGTGGCGGCTACATCGCGCTGGAATTCGCCGGCATCTTCGCCGGCTTCGGCTCCGACGTCACCGTGATCTATCGCGGCGACAACATCCTTCGCGGTTTTGACGAGGATGTTCGGACTCACGTTCGTGCCGAGATGGAGAAGCAGGGCATCACCATTCTCACCGGCTGCACGGTGAGCAAGGTCGACCGCCATGGCGAGGAATTCACCACGCATCTGTCGAACGGATCGAGCCTCGCCTCCGACCAGGTGATGTTCGCGATCGGTCGCCACCCGGCGGTGGCCAATCTCGGGCTGGAGAAGGCCGATGTTGCCATCAACCCGGGCAACGGCGGCATCGCGGTCGACCATTTCTCCAGGAGCTCGGTCGACAGCATCTATGCGATCGGCGACGTCACCCATCGCTTCAACCTGACGCCCGTCGCCATCCGCGAGGGCCACGCCTTCGCCGACACCGTGTTCGGCAAGCGCGAGGTCAGGGTCGATCACGCCAACATTCCGACCGCGGTGTTCTCGCAGCCGGAGGTCGGCGCCGTCGGTTTGACGGAAACCGAGGCGCGCGCGCAATTCAGCCATGTCGACATCTACAAGACCTCATTCCGCCCGATCAAGGCGACGATGTCCGGCCGCGACACCCGCGTGCTGATGAAGCTCGTCGTCGACGGCGCGACCGATCGCGTGCTCGGCTGCCATATCGTCGGCGATGCCGCCGCCGAGATCACGCAAGTCGTCGCGATCGCGGTGAAGATGAAGGCGACCAAGGCCGATTTCGACGCGACGATCGCGCTGCATCCAACCGCGGCCGAAGAGCTCGTGACCATGCGCACGCCGACCGCGCGCCACGTGCGCCAGGCCGCGGAGTAGGCCTAAGGTTCGCCTCACTCGGGTTCGGTGATCTTGCCCTTGCCTTCGCAGACCTGGCATTTGACCGGGTAGACTTTGCGGCCCGGCGCAGCCGCCTCCAGGGACAGAGGAAAGCCCGTTCCGCTGCACGCCGGGCAGGTCCGCTCTTTGATTTTCGGGGCCATGGTCGTTCCTTTCCGACAGCTTCATACATCTCAAATCAATGCAGCGTTTCTGCCGCGGCTTCGTCGATTGCGGCCATCAAGTCGGCCGTATCCGACTGTTGGATCATATGACCTGCGCTCGCGACGCGCCGCATCTTGCTGTGCCTGATTTCCTCATGGAGGCGACCGGACTGTTCGTCGATGTCGATGAGGCGATCCTGCTCGCCGGCGAGGATGGTGACCGGCATGGCCAGTTCGCCATAGGTCTTCGCCGACAGAATTGCGGCAGGGACCATCAACGCGGCCTCGGCCGCGGCGGCACGAAGCTGCGATGGACGCACGGCCAGTGACTTCGGAAAGCCATCGAATTTTTGCGGGACGGATCGTGGCCCGAACAGTTGCCGGAGCATTGACGGCCACATCAGGCGACTGACGATCGGGGAAATCGTGTGGCTGAGGATATCGCCGAATCCAGGTATCGCCGGCCCCGCCATCGCCATCATCGCGTCGGTGCGGGCCGTCGGGAAATAGTACCCCGACGCCAAGATCAACGCCTCGACCATCGAAGGGTGCCTGCCTGCCAAGGCAATCGCGACCGACGCCCCCCAGGAATGCCCGAGCACGATCGCCTTTTCGACGCCAAGGTGCGCTAGCGCATCCCTGAAGAGGTCGGCCTGCGCCGCAGGGGTCCATGCGACGTTTCGGGGCCTCAGGCTGTGGCCGAATCCCGGACGATCGAACACGATGACGCGATAGTCCTTGGCGGCAAGATCGATCAGACCACTCGATTCGAAATCCTGGATCATGCTGCCATTGCCGTGAAGCAAGACCAACGGGCGGCCCGAACCGCGCTCCACATAGTGCAAGCGAACACCGTCGATGTCGATGAAGCGTCCCTGCGGCGGGTTCTCGCGTTGAGCCTTGTCGGCCAGCTTTCGATTGACGACCGCAGCCGTGGCCATCAAGGCGACTGTCGCGGCAATCGCGGACGCTACCGGATTTTCTGCAAGAACGCGAAGGCTCGTGGCCGCCAAGCTTGGCGAACGTCTCTTAAGTATGCGCATCTGAGAACTTTCGGTGAAGATCACTGGATGAGAAGAAAGGGAGCGTACGCCGTTGGCCTGATCTTAGGGACGCATGCATCCATGGGCAGACGCAACAGGAGAGGCCGCGATATGTTCCTAATTCCTGCGGGATTGGTACGGGAGTAAGCTGTCACTTAAGCGGAAGCCCCGCAAGATCATCGCTCATCGGCGCGTCGAGCGTGTCCGAGCACGGCCAGGCCGGGCGCCCGGAGCGTATTTTCAGCGCCGCGCTCTGGTGAATGGCGATCGAGACCCCACATGCAATGCATCGCTGGCACGATACACGACAGCGCCAGTGGCCGAGAGACGCTACAGCGGCGCGATTCCCGTCGGTTGTGCGCCCTTTGCCCGACAATGCGCGGGCTTGACCGACCTCGACTCTCCCAACGCACCGCAAGGACATTTGTCATGACAGAGAAGCGCAGCCGCATCCGTCAGGCGAGTTCACTTGCCGAGCGTCTTGCGGCCGATGCGGTGAGATTGCGCGAGCAGGCTGCGCGCCTTGAACCCGGTGCGGAGCGAGACGCGCTCTTGAACAAAGCACACCGCAACGCGATGGCCGTCGATATCAATGCCTGCCTGACCTTTCCGGGGCGCCGGGTCCCGGAATAGCCAACGGGACTTCTGCATTCAGCCGTACAAATACCCGACCGGCTTGCCTTCGGTCCGCAGGGGACGCATGTCCTTCCGCGTGATGATCTGGCCGGCGAGACCGTCGATCTCATCGCGCTGCGTCGGTGTCCAGCTGCGGAGGTTGTCGATGCCCTTGAGCAAGCCGAGACGGAGCACCTGCGTGTTCTCGCCGACCGCGACAAGGCTGATCGAGCTCTTCCCCGCGGTCACGACGTCGCCGGCGGCGAGCTCGAAGGTCTCGCCGGCCTTGTTCTTGAACTCGGCCGTGCCGCGAACGACGCGATAGATCACGACCTCGCCCTTGGCGAACGAGGCGGCGTCCGCGGATGCCGATGTGCTCTTCGGCAGAAGCGACCGGCCGCGCGGATCGGTTGCGATGATGTGGCCGGTCACGAGCTGGCCGCTCGGGGCCTCGATGCCGATATCGCGCACGTAAACCGGCAGCGCCGATTTGATCGAGCCGTCCGCGAGCGGCTTGAACAGTGCATCCAGCGCCAGGGGATCCTGAAGCCAGAAGCTGGCATTGGCCGGGCGATCGTGCAGCGGATGGCTCCAGGCTACGCGCGGCGTTTCAGCTTCAACGATCTGATCGGGACCCACGATGGTTGGATTCGGAAAGGTGGTGGGATCGGTGATGAAGGCTTCGAGAAATTTGCCGGAATAGCCCATCGAGATCGGATCCGGCACCACCGTCTGCGGCGTCTTCAGATTCTCTTCGGTCGACAATCCTGACCAGGTGTAGAACAGCTGACGATGCACGATCGCGCTTTGCAGCATCACCGCGCCGGGGCCGACATTGTAGAAGCGTCCGTCATAGTCGAAGGTGAAGGCGCCCGAGGTGACCAGCACGAGCTGAAAGCCGCCGGGTGGCAGATGCAGATGGAAGTCGGTGGGACCGGTGTCGGGACGGTAGATCGGTAGATTGGTCGCGACTTCGTGGAGAAGGAAGGTTTCGTTGTTGGCGTGAAAGCCTTCGTTGGCGCGATTGTAGAGTGCTTGCGGGCGATACGTCGCCTCGAACGTCGCATTCCGGTCGCGATCGATTGCGACGAAGTCCTGGGTGTTGAGGCGAAGCGGCGCGCCATTCGGATGGGTGAGGCCGGTCGTCTTGAGATCGCCCGCAGCATGCACGTTCATGACGTTCTCCGCTCCGCCTCGTTGCTTCGCTGACAACGTCATTGCGAATTTTGGGCCAGTTGGTCTGCAAAGCGGCAAGCGGGGCTGGCGCCGCGATGCGGGCGCAACGGTTCAGAAAAAATCCGGTGGTTGCACGGGAGGTTAGATCGACGGCTTGTTGTGATCGTCGGACGCGTGCCAGGGACGCTCGGCTCAGGGGGCAGCGACGGGAGCTGTCTAATTTGTCGGCAAGCCTCGCCAGCGGGCGTGCAGCGGCGGCGGTGCCCGATCGGTCCGGCGCCTTCGGGATTTAACGATAACGTCGCGTCCCGGCCCGGATGCGATTGACAAAGTGTTCATGTTTTGTTCTTATGTTGCGACCGAGATGGAGGCAGCCATGGACAACCGCATCAACGAAATCCGCAGAACCATCAGAGCGCTCCGCGTCAGCATGCGCGAAGCTGAAGCAATCATGCATGAGCAGATCAACCGTGATGAGGACTGCAGCTTCGTGGCGCAGGAGGTCATCAAGATGCGCCAGGTCATGAGCCTGCTCGCGAAGGAGCGGACTGCGCTCGGCGATCATGAGCCAATCCTCGTGAACAGTTTCTTCATCCCGCGGCGGCGGCCAACGCGAAAACCGGTCGCGGCGCTTACCGCCGAATCCGTGTTCCGTCCGCGTGTGGTGGCGCGGGTTTGACGGGGAGGGCGCCTCAATCAAAAGCGTGAGGCGCGGCCCGATCCGGCTTGCCGGCCGGGCTGTCCGCCCACTTTGCCATGTCCATGGTCCGCGCGTCGACGCCCTCGCACCAGAAGCAATTCGGCCGCGCGCGGCCGTTCTCGGACAGGATCGGGACCAGGCTGTGGCCGCAACCGGCGCACCAGGCGATGTCAGTCATGCATTCCTCTATGGCGTATCAAATCCAGAAATGACGTTCTCGTTCGCGAAGCTTGCGCGGGCGCTATGACGGCGCCGGGGCACCGCGCCCGATGGGCGCGCTCGTTCCTGAGATCGTTGATGTAGCGATCCATCGTGACACGGCTGCGATGTCGTCGCCGTTTTCGCGATAGGCGCGAAGCTGGAATTCCGCCGAGCTGCCGCGATCCACAATGGTCCGGCAGTGCTCGATCTCGGCGGCGCAGCCTAGTGCGTCCGCATCCTCGGCGGTGTCGTCGATGGTTCGGGACAGCATCTCCGAAATCGTGACCGGTCCGTCTTTGGAGGCAAAGATGCAATCGGTTCCGTAGCGCTGGGCGCGCCATTTATTCTCCACCGCAATTGCGCGTTCGACCACCGTGACCTCCTTCGACAAATGAGGTCGCAGATGGAGGTGGCGCGTCAGGCAGCGATAGAGCGAAGCGATCGCGACGGCGTCCTCGACCAAGGTGCAGGTGTCGGGCGCACGAAGCTCGAGTGTCGGGTGCCGCATCGAAGGACGCATCGCCCACCAGATGTGGCTCTCGTCGGGTATCACGCCGGAGCGCTGCAAGGCGCCGACATATTCGTCGTAGTCCTGCCTGCTCTCGAACAATTCCGGCAGGCCGGTGCGCGGCAGCTCGGAATAGGCGGCGAGCCGGTAGCCCTTCAGCCCGGTCTTGTGCGAATTCCAGAACGGGGAGGATGCCGACAGCGCGATGAACAGCGGCAGATGCGGCAGCATCGCTCGCATCACCGCCATGCGCTTCTCGGGATCGGGCAACTGGACATGCACATGCATGCCGCACATCATGTTGCGATGGCCGATGCTGCGCAGATCCTCGATCATCTCCTCATAGCGCGGCTTCGGGCTCGGCTGCGACATACGCCAGACCGCTGTCGGATGCGTGCCACAGGCCATGATCACGAACCCATATTGCGCGGCGACGTTCGCGACTTCGCGCCGCAGGAAGCGGAGCTCTTCGCGGGCGTCGTTGACGTCGATGTGAACGTTGGTGGCGACCTCGAGCTGGGATTGCAGCATCTCGCGCATGGCCTGACCGCCGGTCGACCAGTTCGCCGATTCGAACAGCTCGTTGGGAGTCTGGATCGCGACCTCGAAGCTGCGGCGATCAGCCAGGAAGTACTCCTCCTCGATGCCGAAGGAATATTCAGCCGCCTTGCCACCGCCGCCGGCAGAGCGAATGACGAGGTGCTGCTTGTCGTGAGAGGAATCAAGGCGCAGCAGTTTCAAAACGTCCGGAGCAAATGCCATTGGGCCACCCGGCGAGGTATTACCTGCGGGCGATAATCCTTCTGACAGTAGCGGGTTCCGCGTCGCACTCACTGGAAATTGCAAGGTCGAAGGGAACAATCTTCACGCTTTCGGATGCGCGCGCGATCAACGCGTGATTCGGCGGCACTTCGGTCCAGTCCGATTCCTTGTCGAAGGGTTCGGACACGACGATGACTTGGCCGCCGTCCTCGCGGAAATAGAGTGTGTTCGCGGCATCGTTGACCGCAACACGGAAGGCGTAGAGATCCTTGCCGTTGGCGATCGCACTGGTGAAGCGCAGCCGTTCGCGGAGCTGGCCTTCATTGACCAGCCCGACGAGGGCTTGCAGCACGCGCCGCGTCGCGCCGAGCGGGTCGCCGTCGAGGCCAGCCCCCATCATCGCCAGGAACACGGCTTCCGAATCGGTCGTGCCCAGCCGCGATGGATAAAAAGCATCGGGGATCAGCGCCTCGACCTTGCGCCGCAGCCGATTCCAGCTCCCGACAAATCCGTTGTGCATGAACATCCAGTGGCCGCAGGCAAAGGGATGGCAATTCTGCCGCGTCACCGCTGTGCCGGTGGCTGCGCGCACATGGGCAAAGAACAAATGCGAGCGCAGATGGCGGCAGAGATAACGCAGGTTCTCGTCCGACCACGCCGGGCGCGTCTCGCGATAAAGACCCGGTTCCGGATGCTCGCCGTACCAGCCCAGACCAAAGCCGTCACCGTTCGAGCCCGCCGTCGACTGAAGCGAGCGGATGCTCTGCGCGACCAGAGAATGCTCGGGTTCGGTGACGTAAGGTTCGAACGAGGTGGTCTCGCCTCGGTATGCGATCCAGCGGCACATGAGGTTCCTGAAGACGGCGGATGGGTCGTGAGTTGCACTAACCGACGTGCCGCCCTCGTGGTTCCCGGCGCGAAGCAGTGATCACGACCAGAGCGACTTCGGTGTTAAGATGCGGGACGTCGAGATCGGAGACCGAGATGAACGATCAAGCCATATTGGCCGCGCTTCAGCGCCATTGGGACGTCTCGGACGCCAATGATTTCGAGGCCGAGCATGACATCTATCGCGACGATGCGGTGCTCGATTATCCGCAGTCCGGCGAGCGCATCCGCGGTCGCAGGAACATTCAGGAGAGCCGGTTGGTGCAGCCGAACCAGAAACGCTTCACGGTTCGACGGATCGTTGGCGGCGGCGGTCTCTGGGTGAGCGAATTCGTGCTGAGCTATGACGGGGTGCCGTCGTATGTTGTGAGCATCATGGAATTCCGCGACGGATTGGTGGCGCACGAGACGCAATATTTCGGCGATCGGTTCGATCCTGCGCCGTCGCGGGCGCATCTGGTCGAGCCTCGCACGACTGCTTAACCAAACTCGCCAACATGGAACCGATGCGGCGGCTGGTCGCAGTCGTGCCGCCTTGATTCCGACAGACCCACCTCTATTTCTGGAGCGAACAAGAATCCGGGCCCCTCTGGCGAGGACGCCGACGATGTCGGCAAACCTCGTGATGTCGGATGACCTGTCCCGCGCGAATGCGATGGATTGGCCGATCGTCGGGCCCCTGTTCGTTCTCTCCGACCATTCGTCCCCATCGCAGCTCCGTGCGGCCATTTCGCAAGTTAAGGGAGCAACGATGTCTGCCGTCAAATCCTCAAATCCGATCGAGATCGAGATTACGGAACCGTCCAGCCTGAACGAACAGGCCGCGGTCGCGTTGGTGATCGTCGGGGCGCTGGTTGCAGTTGCCGACCGGCGCGTTTCGCCGGTCGAGCGCGACGAGGTGATCCGTTTCATCAGGGATCGCAAGCTGGCGCCGCACATTCCGGATGAACGACTCTATGCGATATTCGATGAACTCGCCGAACGGCTCGAGGAGCCGGACTTTGCCAATGTCGTGATCGACACGCTTCGGCCGGTTTCGAATCTGCCGCTCTCGTCCCATCTGATGGAGCTGTCGGAGCGCGTTGCTGCGGCGGATGAGGACGTCCATCCCCATGAAGTGCAGGCGATCAAATTGTTGCGCTTGCTGACGCTGGTGCTGCCGCGCGCGAAGCCGGTCGTGCCGAGTGAAGCGGGCGCCGAACGGCAGGCCGCCTTGAAGGAGTAAGCATGAGCACAGTTTCGGACGAGCGCGCGACGAAAACCGAGGGCACCACCGGCCAGATGGCCGGCGGTGACCCGCGCCTCGACAAGCTCGTCCACCGCCTGCCGCCGCGCATGGGCGACACCTTCACCTATCTGCTCAAGCCGTCCAGTCGCTGGGTGAGAATCCCCTCGGGCACGCTGCTGATCGTCGGCGGCGTGCTTTCCTTCTTGCCGATTCTCGGCGTCTGGATGCTGCCGCTCGGCCTCGCGCTGCTTGCCGAGGACGTGCCTGCGCTGCGCTCCTCACGTTCGAAGGTCCTGGATTGGATCGAGCGGAAGAAGCCGCAATGGCTCGAGCCGTCTGCACCGAAAAATGATCAATCATGACTGAATTCATCACCTCCGACGCCCTGACCGCGCTGGTTCAGGTCATCCTGATCGACCTTGTGCTCGCCGGCGACAACGCCGTCGTCATCGGTCTCGCCGCGGCGGGGTTGCCGGCCGAGCAGCGTCGCCGTGCCATCATCGTCGGCATCGCCTCCGCTACT
>NZ_JALBGZ010000177.1:0-9712 GCF_023006515.1 Bradyrhizobium sp. PRIMUS42 | reverse complement strand
CTGCACCAGCGCCGGCGGACGGCGCACCAGGAACGAGACCGGGATCATGATGGCGCCGACCACCAGCGCCATGATCTGCATCGAGGTGCGCCAATCGTGGCCGGAGACGAGCCAGGCCGCGAGCGGCGCCATCGTCATTGGCGCCATGCCCATGCCGGCCGACACCAGCGACACGGCGAGGCTGCGCTGAGTCTCGAACCAGCCGGTGACGGCCGCCATCATCGGCGCGAAGATCGCCGCGCAGGACGCACCGGTCAGAAGGCCGAACACGACCTGGAACGCTAGAAGCGAGGTCGCATGGCTCGCGGCGAACAGGCTGAGCGCCAGAACGGTCGATCCCGTCAGCACCACCGGCAGCGGTCCGAACCGGTCCGACAGCGTGCCCCAAACCATGCTCGTGAACGCCATCGCCAGAAAGCCGATGGTCATCGCGCTGGAAATGCCTGTTACCGACCAGCCGGTGTCCTTGGCGATCGGCTGCAGGAACACCGGCAGGGAAAACATGCCGCCGATGGCGACGCAGCCGAGCAGGCCTCCGGCAGCGACGATCACCCAGCGATAGGGGGATTGAGTCATTTTGGTCTCCCGAGATGATCTTGTCTGGCTGGAAGACGAATGGGAACTGCGCTGGCCGACAAGGCCGGGGCAAGTTTTTGCAGACCCGGCCAATACAATTCGCGAAAACAACCCCATGCACAGTAGCCGGCCTCTGCGCGATCAAGGACTTAACGGGCGACGAGATGAGCCGCGGAGCTCGCCATGGCACGCCGCGATTTGACTCGTCGGGCGAAACACTGGCATCAGGGCATCATCCCGCCAATCCTATCCCTCCACTCTTGCGTGACGTCCGCGATCAAGACTCGCCGGCTGCGCTGCGGCGCCATGTGCTGACCGTGAGCCAGAGCGCCGAGACCAGGAAGTAGAGCGCGCCGACCGCAGCATAGCCCGCGACGTTCGCGATCGACGGAGCCGCAGGCATGGTGGCCAGGAAGATGAAGAAGCCGCCTGCCAGTGCCGACTGGCCGCCGCTGAGCACCATGGCCCATTGCGCGCCGAAAATCTTCCAGCGCCGCACCGCCGTGCCGAGCTGGAGCAACCCGGACAGGATCGCCCAGGCCCCGAAGATTCCGAGCACCCAGTTCATGCTGACCTGCAATGCCAGGATGACCGCGATGGTGGTCGCGAGGCTGACCAGCACGTTCAGGCCCTGCGTGCGGTTCTGGTTCAATCCGCCGCTGCAGAGCGCGTCGAGATAATTGGCCGCGGCGTCCCATGCCGGATACGCGACCAGCAGCGCTGCAGCGACGACCGCCGACGACGGCGCGATCGCAAAGGCCGCAATGACCCAGGCGACGGAAAACGCGGCGCGCAAAAAATAATACTGGTTCAGCCATTGCGCATGGTCGGCGATGTCCGAAGTCGTCTCACGGTTTCTCATTGTCCTCTCCTTACCTACTAGTTGGTAGATTATGATGCAGAAGTCGACGCAGAACGGCATTGCGGCCCGTGTCGTGCCTTCTTCGTCAGTGCCTGGTGGACAGCCGATCGAGCAGCGGCCGGGTGATGGTCCCGAACATCCTGGGATCGCCATAGGCACGCGTCGACAGCATCGCGCCGTGAACGGTCGCCATGAATCCTTCGGCCTCGACCTTTGCGGTGCTGGAAAGATGCAGCCGTCCCTTCCGCTTGCCGCGCTCCAGCACCGATGTCAGCCACGACGCCAGGAAACGGAAATGCGCGCGGACCTCCAGCGCCACCTCTTCGGGCAGGATCGGAAGCTCGCTGGCAAGCAGCGCGCAGACGCAGAAGGGAGCGGTCGCGTCGGTGATGCAGGCCTCCCAATAGGCGACATAGTTTTCGAGCTGGTCGCGCGGGTCCGGGACGTTGCGCTCGAGTGCCGCCAATCCCGCCTGCGCCTCTTCGCGATAGCGCGACACCAGGGTGCGGACCAGGTCGACCTTGCTGGCGAAATGGTGGTGGATGCTCGGCTTGCGAATGCCGACCACGTCGGCGATGTCGGCATAGCTGAAGCCGTTATACCCGCCGGCAATGATCAGCGAGCGTGCGCAGGCCAGGATGTCGTCGGCGGTCGAGGAGACGTTGCTCATCACCCTAGCTACCTTCCAGTTGGTAGGCTCGTCAACAAAGGATGCTTCAATGATCCGTGAATGCTAGGAACCTGACATGACCATTCGCCCCATCGTCCGCTATCCCGACCGCCGGCTCGCGATTTCGGCCCGCCCCGTCACCGCGTTCGACGACGGCTTGCGCGAGCTTGCGGCGGACCTGCTGGAGACGATGCGCGCTGCGCCCGGGATCGGCATCACCGCGCCGCATATCGGCGTGCCCTTGCGCGTCGTCGTGCTCGAGTTCGACGCCAAGGAGGGCCCTCTCACCTACGTCAACCCGGTCATTGAATGGGCGTCACCCGAGATGATCATGCACCGCGAAGGCAGCGTCTCGATGCCCGGGGTCAACGACGAAGTACAGCGCCACGCGCGCGTGCGCATCAGCTATCAAGATCTCGACGGCAACACGCGAACCGAGGAGTCGGACGCCCTGCGCGCCGTGTGTCACCAGCACGAGATCGACCAGCTCGACGGCATGTTCTGGATCCAGCGGCTGTCGCGGCTCAAGCGCGAGCGGCTGGTGAAGAAGTACGAGAAGATGGGGCGACCTTAAGGGGATCGGCGAAGCGCATCCGCTATCCGCCCGCGCCGGAGCAAGACGGATGGACTACGCCAGCGGCCTGCGCTTTCGCGCGGCCGCCGGCAACCATGCGTTTTCTTTGAGAGGGTGTGACGAGCTTTCCCGATGCAACTGCTTTTTCGGAGCGAGGCGATCGGACCCTTCACACGCTCAGATCATCGGGCCTTGCCGGGCACCGGCGTGTTGAGCAGCTGCTGCTCCCACAGGTATGCGATGCCGCTCCCGCCGGCATGCTGGGTGATCACCTCCGTCAGCGCGGCAGCTTGATCGGTCCGAGCCCAGTCACGCTGCCATTCGGCCGCCAGCGCCAGCCAGGTCATCATATTCGCGCCCGCCGCGATCATGCGCTGGATCGCGACCTCGTGGGCCTCCACCGAAACGGCGCCAGAGGCGTCGGTGATGACAGTTACATCCCAGCCTTCGCCGAGAGCCTGAATCGCCGGCATCGCCACGCAAATTTCGGTCCACAGGCCAGCAATGACGAGTTGCTTGCGCCCCGTTGCCTTGACTGCGTTCACCACCTTTCGATCCTCCCAGGTGTTGATGAACGTCCGGTCGAACACTTCCTGGCCGGGGAAAACGTCCGTGATCTGAGGGAAAAGGAGACCACCCCGCTCAGCGACCACGGTGGTCAGGATCGTGGGAACGCCGAAGGCCTTGGCGGCCTTGGCCAGACCGGTCGTATTGTTGATCACCATCTGAGGTTCGTGGCTGTTCACGTTCGCGAGCTGGTACGGCTGGTGGTCGATCAGAACGAGCACCGAGTCTTCGGGACGAAGAAGCGAAGCAAGGCCGTTACGAAAAGTCATCGTTGCATCCTTTACTGCCGTTGTGAGCGGCACTGGTTTTTCCGAGACGTACGCCAGCAGCGACGTAGCCCGGCACCGAGATTGGTGTTCCCGGATGCGATACGGTAGTGTCGTGCCGCGGCACGCTGTGTCGCGGAATGAGGAACGCTGAGTTGGACATCGAAGACATACGGACGTTCGTCGAAATCGCCGACGCCGGGGGAATTTCGGCCGCCGCGCTCCGGCTGGGCGTCGCCAAATCGATCGTCAGTCGTCGGCTTTTCCGGCTTGAAGCGGAACTTGGCGTCCAACTTCTTGCGAGAACGACCCGCGGGGCTGCGCTCACGGAGGCCGGCGTCACGTTTCGAGACCATGCAGCCAGAGTCTGCGCCGAGATCGACGCAGCGAGGGAGGCAGTTCTACCCGCCGGAGAGTTGCGCGGACGCTTGCGAGTTGCGGTGCCATTTACTTTCGGCCCGACCCACTTCGCTCCCATCCTTGCGGAGATGGCCCGGCGTCATCCCCATCTTCAGATCCACACCTGTTACAGCGATCGCTTCGTTGATCTCATCGCAGAAGGATATGATTGCGCGATACGGCTTGGCTATCTTCCGGACTCCAATCTGATCGCAAGACGCGTTGGACCCATACATGGGAAGCTTGTCGCGAGCCCGGACTACATCAAGGCCCATGGGGCGCCCGAATCGCCGGAGGAACTCGTCGCCCATGAGGCCCTCATGCAGGGCACCGAAGTGTGGCAACTCATGGATGGCGACAAGATCCTCACCGTGCGTCCGCAGGGTCGCTTCAAGGCCGATAACGGCACAGCTCTGGTTTTGGCTGCAACGGCAGGACTCGGGATCGCCTATCTTCCCGACAGCCTCACCCATGAATATGTAGCCTCCGGCGCGCTGGTGCCGGTCATGACACGATATCCCCCGTCTCCGGCGGGTGCCTATGTGGTCCGCCCGCCGGGCCAGCATCCCGCACGGAAGATACGAGTCCTCACCGAATTGCTGATTGAGTATTGCGAGCCGGCTCCGCATCCCGCGTAACCTCGCTTCCTCACCGCCAAGTTCGCGATTTCATCAAGCCCTCTTCCCGCTCCGCTTGGTGATGGGGGCGTTGCGACGCTCGCGCTTGCCGCGCGCGATCTCGGTTGCCAGCGCGTCCAGCCTGGGCTCCCAGAAATTCCGGAACTGACCGATCCACGCATCCACCGCGCGAAGCCCGGCAACGTCGACCGAATAAAGGCGCCTTTGCGCCTCCGCCCGGACATTGGCAAAACCGCTCTCTCGCAACACCTTGAGGTGCTGCGAGACCGCCGCCTGGGTGATCCCGAACTCGGCCCCGATCACCTCGACGACCTCGCCGGACGCCATTTCGTTTTGGCCGAGCAGCTCGAGGATGCGGCGGCGCACGGGATCGGCGAGGACCTCGAAGACGTGCATCAGCTTCCTGTGCCGGGATGAACGATGTCGGGCGGCATCTCGCCGCGATAGAATGCGATGGTGCGGTCGGAGCGCTGCTTGGCCGCATCAGGGTCGACCCCGCTCGCGACGTGCGCCGCCCGCCAAGACTCGCCGCTGGTCGTCATGAACTCCTTGCCCTCCGGCGAGCCCATCCAAGCCTCGGCCGTCTCGTGGTCGACCGATGCCCCCGTCGCAACATATCGCTCCAGTCCTGCAAGTGCGAGGTCCCAACCGATCCCCACCGCACCCGGGCCGAACTGATTCCAATGATCCTCGATGATCGCGGTGTGCTCAAGTGTCAAACGCGCCTGGCTGCGTTCTGCTGCCAGCCCGACGTCGATCCAGCTGATCGCGCCGCCGAATTCCCACGTTGCCGCAAAATGCGTCGGCGGCGTGCACGCCGTGATGGTGCCGCCCGCATTGCCCTTGAGCTGGTACCTTCCGCCGAGCTGGAGGTCTCCCTCGACCGGCAAGAACCATCGCGGGATGCGCTCACTGTTGGTCACGGCGTCCCAGAGATCCTCGACGCTGGTGTCATAAAGCCTTGTCAGTGTCACTGCGCTCGCAGGTTTGCCGTCTTTCTCGAAGTTCTTCACCGAACGCGTGACAAGCCCGAGGACCCTGGCGACATCGATCTGCATTGCGTTCCTCCTTATCGTTGGCGCAAGGATGAATATCGACCGAGGTTAATATAAGTCAATACTTATATTAAGGCACTCCGCCGCTGCGTCAAACCGCCTCGCGAGGCGAGGCGAACCAAACCCCTGCTCAAACGTCTATCGGTCCCCCATCCCCGCCAGGCCTGCGCAAGACGGAAGGAATTCATGAAAGTTCGCAAATTCGCCATCTCCGACGCTTCGCTCGAACGCTCGCCGGGACAGGACGGCGACATCTTCGTCGGCAACCTGGTCGACCAACGTCACGGCGGACCGATCACGATCGGCTTCGGCCGCTACGCGCCAAACCAGACTCTCGAAGAGACGATCATGGTCGACGATGTCATGATCGTCCTCGAGGGGAAGCTGTCGGTCACGAGCCGCGGCAGCACCGTCACCGCAGGTCCCGGTGAGATCGTCTACATGCCGAAGGGCGAGACGGTCAGCATCCGCTCGCACGAGCAAGGCACCGTCACCGCCTACGTCACCTATCCGCATTGGCAGGAGGCGCATGACGGCGCCACTTAGCCGGTGACGGCCAGACCTGCTCGACCGATCTTACGGTTTTGGCAGGCCTCGTAGCCCGGATGGAGCGCAGCGCAATCCGGAGTTCGTTCTGCAGGGGCAATCGCGCGATCCGGTTGGTCTGTCCCGGATTACGCTTTCGCTTCATCCGGGCTACGACGAGTCAGCTTCCGCGCCCTCACCCACCCGCCATCAGCGCCTTCGCCAGCGCCATGTAGGCCGGCAGCGTCACGGGATCGTTGGCGGCGTTGCCCGCCATGGGATGCGATGCATAACGCGCGATCACCATTTCAGCCTTGGGATCGATGTAGATGCCCTGGCCGTGGACGCCGCGCGCCATGTAGGCACCGTGTTCGTTGTGCGTCACCCACCATTGGTTGCGATACGACGCGCCCGGCAGCGTGGTGTAGCCGGCCGGCTTGAATTTTTCGGGATCGCCGCCGCGCGCGATGTCCTCGACCACTTGTGATGGCACGACCTGACGGCCGTTGCAGCGGCCGTGATTGCGCATGGTCTCGCCGAAACGGGCGAGATCGCGCAGTGTCGTGGAGAGCCCGCCGCCGCCGCTCTCGGTGCCGATGCGGTCGACGTGGTAGTGCGCATCCTCCTCCGCACCCATCGGCTGCCAGATGCGCTCGGAGAGCAGGTCGGACAAGGTCATGCC
This sequence comes from Bradyrhizobium sp. PRIMUS42, assembly GCF_023006515.1. NCBI lineage: Bacteria > Pseudomonadati > Pseudomonadota > Alphaproteobacteria > Hyphomicrobiales > Nitrobacteraceae > Bradyrhizobium > Bradyrhizobium sp. PRIMUS42. Next base: position 2,898 of record NZ_JALBGZ010000177.1, on the reverse strand, counting down.
GCCGGCGCGCCTGACGATCCAAGCCAGCACGTCGGTGTTGACGGTCTTGTAGGCAAAGGCCTTGCCGTGCTCGCCCTGCTTCTTCTGCGCGACGAGAAAATCGAAGATCGTGGTCGCGCCTTCATAACCGGGCGGGATCGGGGCCATGCCGTTGGCGCGTCGCAGGCCCCACACATCCGAATTCTTGTCGGTATAGACCTCGGTGTAGACGAGCCCCGTGGTCATATCCATGACCTCGTGCACGCGCGCGTCGCCGAACGCGCTCGCCTTCAGCTCCGGTACGTAGTCGGTGACCGGCGCCTGCGGATCGATCCTGCCTTCGGCGACCAGCATGCCTGCGAGCACGCCAGTGAACGATTTCGTCACGGACATCGCGATATGCGGCTTGTGCGGCTTCAACGCACCAAAATAGCGCTCGTAGATCAGCTTCCCCCGATGCAGCACCGCGATGCCGTCGGTGTAGGTCTCCTCCAGCATCTTTTCAAAGGTCATGGGCCGGCCATCCATCGTGGTCGAGGCGACCGCGCCGATGTCATGGTCCTGGCGCGGCAGCACAGACGCCGGCCCCGCCCCGCGCCAGACGTTCACCGTCGGCACCAGCTGGCGGATGTTGGACCACGCCCAGCGCAGCTCGGGGAAATTGCGGAACGAGCCATCCTGGAAGGTGATGAGGCGGTCCGAGGACGGCGGGAAGCCGCGCATCCAGCCGAGGGATTTGGGGTCGGTGGAGGTGGCGGGCTGTTGGCTGGGCGCGATCGCGGTGGACATGCAAGGTGGCTCCGGAGAGGACGACGCGGATGTCGTATCACGGCGGAACGTGACGGACATCCGACGTTTGCGCCGGGTCCCTGCGCGCCGATCAGGATGGCGCAGCGCAAATCCGTTTCACCACCGCGCTGTCGCACTCCCGAGCACGGTCCGTCCCTGCGTGAAGGAGCAGGTCCCGGCGTTGCAGATCGGCACGCGTTCATCCGACAGGTTGCGCGCATTCACGGCGAGCCGCATGCCGCGATAGTCGTAATGCGCCCCCGCATCGAACGCCATGATGGCGGGATTTCTGATCGTGTTGACCTCGTCCGCCCAGGTCTGCCCGATCCAGCGCGCACCGGCACCGATGCCAAAGCCTGCAAGCGGGCCGGTCTGCCAGGTGTAGTCGAGGAAGATCGCGGCCTGCTGCAACGGCACGCCGATCGGCACCTTGCCGAGATCGAGGCCATTGCTGCGCGTGACGGTCGCATCGGTGTAGCTGTAGGACGCGATGCCCTTGAGTCCCTCGGCCAACGACAGCACGGCTTCGAGCTCCGCACCGCGCGATCGGACTTGGCCGGTCTGCACCGAGAAGGTGGGAAAGGCCGGATCGATGGTCAGCACGTTGTCCTTGGTCAGGTTGAACCAGGTCGCCGTGAAGTAACTGTTCCAGCCGAGAGGTTGATATTTGATGCCGGCTTCGAAAGATTCACCCGTTGTCGGCGCGAACGGCGTGCTGCCGCGCTGTGGGGCCGTCGTGCCGGTCAGCGGCAGAAACGACGTCGCATAGTTCACATAAGGAGCAAGGCCGGACTCGAACAGATACAACAATCCGGCGCGGCCGGTGAACTTGCCGGGCGCGCTATCGCTCGTCACGCCCGTAAGGTCGTTGCGGTTCGACAGCGCGGCAAAGTCCTGCCGGCCGCCGATGGTCAGCCGCCAGCCGCCCCAGGCCATCTGATCCTGTGCGTAGAGCCCGACCTGGCCGAGCGTTTGGCTGTTGGCGCTCATCAGCCCCAGAGGGGTCGTCGGCGCCGAGCTGCCGTAGACCGGATTGGTCAGATCGAGCGACGGCGCCAGGCCCGCATAATAGTCCAGCGTCGTGCCTTGCCGGAAATAGTCGACGCCGGCGAGCACCGTATGCTTGACCGGACCTGTGACCAGCTTGGCCTCGATCTGATTATCGACGTTGAACGTGTTCAGCCATTCCCGGAACGTCGCACCATAGCGGTTGAGCGTGCGCCCGTCGGGCGAGAGGCTGAGAGCATCGATCATGTTGCCCTCGAACGACACGTGCCCGATCCGAACATGCTGCCGGAAGGCCAGCGCCTCATTGATGCGATGGTCGAGCCTGTATCCGATCGAGGCTTGCCATTGCGTAAGCGCGTCGAATGCGGGGTCGCCGAGACGAATATTGGTGACCACGCCCGTCACCGGGTTGCGCAGATAATACGGCCACATCGAGGTCCTGCTGCGCTCATACTCGGCCAGCACGGTGAGTGTCGTATCCTCACCCAGCTTGGCGGTAAAGCTCGGGGCGAGAAACACGCGGTCATCCCAGGTCCCGGGGATTTGCGTGCCGCTGTCACGCACCAGGCCGGTGAAGCGGTAAAGCAGCTTGTCGTTGTCCAGCGTTGGCCCGCTGAAGTCGAACCTGCCCTGATAGCGATCGAAATTTCCGATTTCGAGGCCGACCTCATTGAACCGCTTATCGAGCGGCATCTTGCTCACATAGTTCACCATGCCGCCGGCTTCGTTGGCGCCGTACAGCACCGATGACGGACCGCGCATCACCTCGATTCGCTCGGCTCCGTAGGGTTCGTTGCGAAAATAGGCGAACGAACCATTGCCCTGCCGCAAGCCGTCACGATAGTTGCCATACACGTTGGCCGCAAATCCCCGGATCAGAAACTGATCATAACGGGGATCGAAACCGTAGGGCTGCGTCTGCACACCGGCCGTGTAGGCCAACGCCTCGCCGACCGTTCGCGCACCGGTGTCGCGGATCTGATCTTGCGTCACGACCGAGATGGACTGCGGCGTCTCGATCAGCGCCGTGTTCGTCTTGGTGCCGGTGGCGCTGCGCGTCGCGACGAAGCCCTGCACAGGACCGATCGCGCTCTGCAGCGTCGGGGCCGACGCCGGAGCTCC
>NZ_JALBGZ010000176.1:0-9757 GCF_023006515.1 Bradyrhizobium sp. PRIMUS42 | reverse complement strand
AGGACCCCGAGGACGGCCGGCGCCTGCTGGTGAGCCTGACGCGCGCGGGACAGCAGCTTGCGGAGAAGGTCGCGCCGAATGCGCTCGCCATCACCCGTGAGACCCTGGCGCCGCTCGACGCGAAGGAGCGCGAGATGCTGATGGGGCTGTTGAACAAGCTACGGTGAAGAAGGTGCCGTAGGGTGGGCAAAGCGAAGCATGCCCACCATCATTCTCAATCAGGAAAAGATCGTGGGCACGGCGCTTCGCGCCTTTGCCCACCCTACGGCAGTTGAACGAGGTGCGCGGGCTGTCGACTAACTTCGATGAAGGCTTTGCGGCTCGCCTGCGAAGGCGAGGGCGAGATGGTCGCTGCGGACGGCCGGCTGGCGATCGAGAACGGTCCGGTCGGACAGGCCAAGCGGCAGTTCTATGTGCGTGTGAAATTCCAAAGCGGCCTGACCGGGTCGGTCAGCTTTTTCCCGGCCATTTGGCCCGGTAGCGGATTTCGCTGCCGTCGGCGAGCCGTCGCCACGTCCCGAACTCCGGCGTATGCGGCGCCCGGGCGGTCAAGTCGATCGGATAGATTCGGCTCGACTGTCCCTCGATGTTGACGGCGAGTTGTCGGCGCGAGGTTCGAAAGGCGAGTTCGACTTCGCCCGTGATCACCGCTTGCTCGCCATCACGACGGAAGCCGCCTGGCGTCAGTTCGGCGGGCATGGTGTTGATGTCGGTCTGCAATTCGATGGCAATGCTGTGCGGTGAGCTTGGCGCTGTAACGCCAGGCGGAAGACGAACCTCAAACACGAGAAGGGGATTGGCCGCGTTCGGGTTGAGCCACGGCGTCGCGGTCGCATATGCGTAAGCGAGATAAGCGCCGGCGGCTGCGACGCAGAGGAGGGCGACGACGCCGAGCGACTTCAGGCTGTTGTGCGCGACGCTTCCATTGCTTGCGTTCTTGCCTGGACGCGATACCAGCCAGCTGGCGAGCACCGCGCCGCCGATCGCGCCCATGGGAGAGTAAACGAACAGCGCCAGCAGGCCTGATGTGATCGGGTCCGCACGGTTGCCAAGATCGAGGAGAGAAAACACCAGAAAGATCGCGACATAGCCCGCCACCGCACCGGCAACGCCGGCGGCAATCCGCGACGAACTCTTCATGTCTCCTCGACGCTCCAGCAATGCATGGCCCTCGCGGGCTGTCCGCATTAGACGCAGAAGGCGGGAGACTCGTTCAACGTGCTCGAGGCGCCACGTGGCTCGCCGCGCGCTCCGGCCGCGTCACTTCGCCACCACCTCCGGCACCTTGCCGGCCGGCGGGGTGTTGCGGCTGCGCTGGGTGCGCACGATGCCGTCGATGATGGTCATGCCGATGCCGGGGAGGTCGCCGAGCTGGACGCTTTCCAGAATGTTCTTGCCGGGCGAGTGCTGGGCCTTGTCCATGATGACGAAATCGGCGGAGCGGCCGACTTCGATCAGGCCGCAGTCGAGCTCGCGCATCCGCGCCGTGTTGCCGGTTGCGAGACAAAACGCGATCTCGGCCGGCAGATCGCCGAGCGAGGACAGCATCGAGACCATGCGCAGAATGCCGAGCGGCTGCACGCCGGAGCCGGCGGGCGCATCGGTGCCGAGGATGACCCGGTGCAGATCGCCCATCTCGCGCGCGGTGCGCAGGGTGAACAGCGCCGAGCGTTCATTGCCGTTGTGCACGAGCTCGAGGCCGCGCTTGCAGCCCTCGCAGATGCAGCGGATCTGGTCGTCGGGCAGCGCCGTGTGGCCGCCGTTGATGTGGCCGACCACGTCGGTGTCGGCCTCCAGCACCACGTCCTTGTCGATCAGGCCGGAGCCGGGGATCGAGGGGCCGCCGGTGTGGATCGTGCTCTGGATGCCGTATTTGCGCGCCCAGCCGACCATCTTACGCGCGGTCGGGCCGTCCTTGACGCCGCCCAGGCCGACTTCGCCGAGCAGCTTGACGCCGGCGGCGGCGAGCTCCTTGAAATCTTCCTCGACCATCTCGCATTCGATCACCGGCGCGCCAGCGTGAACCTTCACGCCGCCAGGCCGCAGATTCCAGAATGCGCGCTGGGCGAAGATCGCCATTGCCTTGAGACCGACGACGTCGCGCGGGCGGCCGGGCATGTGCACTTCGCCGGCCGAGATCATCGTGGTGACGCCACCATGTAAATTGCTGTCGATCCAGCCGATCTGGTTCTGCCGGGGCGTCCAGTCGCCCGCGACCGGGTGGACGTGGCTGTCGATCAGGCCGGGCGCGACCGTGGTGCCGTTCGCCTCGACGATAGTGGTCGCGCCTTCGGTGTTGAGGTCCTTGAAGCGGCCGATCGCGGTGATCTTGCCGTTCTCGGCGACGATGGTGTCGCCGTCCAGGATCGGCTTTTCCAGGGCGCCGGACAGGATCAGGCCGATATTCCGGATCACGAGCTTTGAGGGTCCGGTGGCCTGGGGTGCGTCATGCGCCATAGAAGGGGCTCCTTATTCCTAACTGCAACGCTTTCGATCTTGGGCAGCCTTGACCCAGGGATCAAGCAGGATTATTCATTAGTATACGAATGATCGTGTACGAACGACGCATAGCTGCCCGCCTCGGAACCGCATAGACGCGACACGGATAGGTGAGATGAGCAATTTCAATCAGGAAAGCGTTTTGAGCGTCCACCACTGGACCGATACGCTGTTCTCTTTCAAGACCACCCGCAGCCCGACCTTCCGCTTCCGCAACGGCGAATTCACCATGATCGGGCTCAAGGTCGGCGAGAAGCCGCTGCTGCGGGCCTATAGCGTCGCCAGCGCCAATTACGAGGATACGCTGGAGTTCTTCTCGATCAAGGTGCCGGACGGCCCGCTGACCTCGCGGCTCCAGCATTTGAGGGAAGGCGACGAGATCATCGTCAGCCGCAAGGCCACCGGCACGCTCGTCATCGACAATCTGGAAGAGGGCCGCAACCTCTACCTCATCGGCACCGGCACGGGCCTCGCGCCGTTCCTGAGCGTGATCAAGGACCCCGAGACCTACGAGCGCTTCGAGAAAGTCGTGCTGCTGCACGGCTGCCGGCACGTCAAGGAGCTCGCCTATGGCGAGATGATCAACGAGACGCTGCCGAAGGACGAGCTGATCGGCGAGTACATTCAGAACCAGCTGATCTACTATCCGACCGTGACCCGCGATCCCTTCCGCAACCGCGGCCGCATCACCGACCTCATCACCTCGGGCAAGCTGTTCGCCGACATCGGCCTGCCGGCCCTGGAAGCCGCCCACGACCGCGTCATGATCTGCGGCAGTCCGGCGCTGGTGGCGGATACCCGCGTGCTGCTGGGCGAACGGGGCCTCATTGAGGGCAACCATGGCGAGCCGGCCCAATTCGTGGTCGAAAAGGCCTTCGCCGAGCGCTAGGCCCGCAGAAAGACCGCATTTTCGCCGCGTGGGGCCCGTTGCGGCGCCGATTCGGCGCTTGATACACTGTGGGAACGAATCAGCGGAGTTCCCACATGGTTGCGGACAGCGACAGCAACATCGCCTGGCACCGGGTCCAGTTGAAGAAGAACCGCGCCGAGTTGAAGGCGCTGGAGACCGCGCGCTTCACGATGGGCGAGATCGCCTCGTCGAAGCGGAACGGCCAGACCCAGAAAGCGGTCGCGGAACTCAAGCGGAAGATCGCGCAGTCGGAGCGGGCGATCGCCGACCACGACAAGCGCACACGCAGGCCGCTCGGCACCGATCTGCAAAGCCTCAGCAATGGCAGCTGGAGCCATTGGGACGCCTACACGCAGCAGCAGCGCAAGACCGGCCAGCGCTCGCCGGGACGCGGATAGGCACGCTGGTCATCGCGCCGGTTCCGGCCCTTGTGGGCCGCCGCACGCGCACCATCTGGTTGAGGCGCCACCAACCACTTCGGTGATCCCATGACACCGCGCCTTGATTTCACCAGCGAGGCCTTCTTCCGCGATCCGCCCAAGGCGATCGCGGCGCTACGCGCGTCCGGCCCCGTGGTCGCGACAAGATTTCCTCTGGTCGGCGATGTCTGGATCACCACGACCCATGACGCCACGGCGCGGGTCCTGAAGGACGGCACCAGCTTCACGCTGCGCAAGGAGGATGGCGAAGTCGCCGGCCTGCGCTGGTGGATGCCGAAGCTCGTCACCACCATCGCCAGGAACATGCTGACCATGGACGAGCCTGATCACACGAGGCTGCGCAGCATCGTGGACGAGGCGTTTCGCCGCCGTGCGATCGTGGCGATGGAGCCGCGCATTCGCGCCATCGCCGACGGCTTGGCGGACGATTTGTTTGCCGATGGCAGCCCCGCCGACCTCGTTCAGCGTTACGCCCGTATCCTGCCGGTGTCGGTGATCTGCGAATTGCTGGGCCTGCCCGCGGCCGATCGCCCGAGATTCATCGCCTGGGCCAACAAGATGTCGTCGCTGACGAATGTCGTCAGCTTCTTCCGCTTGCTGCTCGCGTTCCGCAAGATGCGCGCCTATCTCGAACGGCAGTTGGAGATCGCGCGTGCGCAGGGCGGCGAAGGCCTGATTGCCGACCTGGTGCAGGTCGAGCGCGAGGGCGGCCAGATTACGCCGGATGAGATGGTCTCGATGGTGTTTCTGCTGCTTGCAGCCGGCTCCGAGACGACCACGCATCTGATCAGCGGCTCGGTCTACGAGCTGCTCAGGAATCCGGGTTTGCGCGACTGGCTGGAGGAGGATTGGGGCCGCGTCGGGCTCGCGGTGGAGGAGTTCCTGCGCTTCGTGTCATCGGTGCAGTTTTCCAAGCCGCGCTATGTGCGGCGGGACATCGAGCTTGCGGGCGTGCGGCTGAAGAAAGGCGATCGTGTCATGGTCATGCTCGCTGCGGCGAACATGGATCCGGCGGTGCACGATCAGCCCGAGCGGCTCGATCTCGAACGCAAGCCGAACCGCCATATCTCGTTCGGTACGGGAATCCATTTCTGCCTCGGCCACCAGCTTGCACGGATCGAAGCGGCTTGTGCATTGGAGGCGCTGTTTGCGCGATGGCCGAAGCTCGGTCTCGCCGTCGATCCCGCGCAAGTGCGCTGGCGCAAGCGGCCGGGGATGCGTGCCATCGCGAAGCTTCCGGTTGTGGCAGGCGGGAATCGCCAGCCAAGCCTCGGTGCGGTGACTGCCGAACCGTTGCTGGCGGATTGATGGCGCACGCTGCTGCGCCGGGAACAGTGGCGCGCGTCATCTTGCGTGAGTTGTGCGAAACAATCTCCATGGCGCATGCGTTGCCTCGATGGACGCAACAGCAAGGGAGCAGTCCATGCCTCACGGCGGCAAGACGCATATCGGATCGGGCGCGCATGGCAAGGGTGCGGGGAGTGGTGCACTCACGGACGTCCCAAAAGACAAGATCGGCGACAACATGATCTTGTCGAACCGCGACAAGGCGCAGCATTCGAACGTTCGCGGCATGGACGGAAAATTCATCCAGACCGAGCAGTATCAGGATCATGCGGCCAACCGGCTGCTCGACGACGAGGAGGCTGAAGACTAGGGCGTGTACTCATAAACTCGCGCGGCACCTCGTATGAGCTCCGCTTTGCCTCTGAAGCGGACGCGTTGGCACACCTCACCCTAGGTCCGAGATGGGCCAACAACGGACTCGTGCTCGGCAGCAAAGCGCCGCCATCTTGATCTGGATCAAGTCGCTACCCGAGGGCGCTGGCCATTTACGGCACTACCATAATACATGCAGGAGGACGCCGTGAAACATATTGTGAAGGCGCTTACTATCGGGCTTCTGATCGGCCCTACACTTCCGCTGATTGCTAACGCAGAGGGCACGCTAACCGAACGGGAAGCGCAGTCTATCGCGGTGGACGCCTATGTTTACTTCTATCCGCTGCTGTCGATGGACGTATCTCGAAAGCAATTCACGAACGGCACCAGCGACTTCAAAAGTCCGATGAATACGTTCATGAACGTGCCCGCCTACCCGCCTGCGGACTTCAAAGGTGTCGTGCGGTCAAACTTCGATACGCTGTATTCCGCCTCATGGCTGGACATGACCAAAGAGCCCGTCGTCATCTCAGCCCCGGATACCGATGGACGCTACTACCTACTTCCGATGCTGGACATGTGGACGGATGTTTTTGCATCACCAGGCTGGCGCACCACGGGCACCAAAGCCGGGAATTTTCTGGTAACGCCTCCGGGCTGGAACGGGACGGTCCCTGATGGGATGACGCAGATCAAGGCACCGACGCCTTATGTGTGGCTTATCGGTCGCACCAAAACTGATGGCCCGCATGACTATGATGCGGTTCGTAAAATTCAGGCGGGTTATAAGATCACCCTTCTCTCGGAGGTTGGTAAAGCGCCAAAGCCAGTAGAGTTCAAGCTAGACCCCAGCGTCGATATGAAGACGCCGCCGAAGGCCCAAGTAGACACTATGTCGGCTGGAAAGTATTTCGCCTACGCAGCCGAATTGCTCAAGCAACATCCGCCCCACATCACCGATGAGCCAATCCTCGCTCGAATCAAGAAGATCGGCATCGAGGTCGGTAAGAGCTTTGACATCAGCAAACTTGATCCAGCGGTGCAAAAGGCACTTGAGACCGCGCCGCAGGCTGGGCAGAAGTTGATGCTTTGGAAGTTGCCTACGTTGGCACGTGTTGTGAACGGCTGGTCAATGAATACTGACACGGTGGGGGTGTACGGCAACTATTATCTAAAGCGGGCGATCCTTTCGCAACAGGGGCTTGGCGCGAACGTGGTGGAGGATGCCATCTATCCACTCAATCTGGGTGACGAAACCGGGAGGCCGCTTGACGGCGCAAACAAATACACAATTACCTTTGAAAAAGGTGCTGCGCCGCCTGTAGATGCATTCTGGTCAATCACCCTCTACGACCAGGAGGGTTTTCAGGTCGGCAATGTCCTGAACCGCTTCGCGGTTAGTAGCTGGATGCCATTCAAGTATAACGCCGACGGTTCGCTTGATCTGTATTTCCAGAACGAGAGTCCCGGGACGGAGATGGAAGCAAACTGGCTTCCTGCGCCAAAAGGGCCATTCAATCTGACCATGCGCTTGTACGCCCCGAAGTCAGAGGCGTTGACTGGTAGATGGACCCCCCAGGCGGTTACGAAAGTCCAAGCGCAACCAAGCTTAGCAGCCCAATAACTTTCGACAGACGCTCGGTTCTCAATTGGGCCGGGCGTCTACGCAATACTATATCCGGTTGGGGTCAAAAGCGTCGGTCTGGCACTCGGCTGCAAACTTCCGATCTGCTCCTATGAACTGACATGCAGCTACGCCGCTTCAATGGAAGCGACGGGCCAACTCAAACGTCGGCCGCGCTCTCCATCTGCGTGGTAGTCGGCGGGACATAATTGACAGACGGGCGGAACGTCTGTCGTGACAGGCTTGTTCCTTCTTCGGGGCAATCACGAGGAGGCGCTACCATGAGGACACCTCAGCTCTCCGCATTAATGTCTGCTGTGCTTACCTTCAGTGCCGTCGCCGCAGAACCTCAAAAGCTGTGGGAGGCGAATGGCTTCAAGCAGCCCGAGTCGGTGGTTTTTGACCGCGCCGCGGGGGCCATTTATGTGTCGAACGTCAACGGCGATCCGATGAAAAAGGATGGCAACGGCTTCATTTCAAAGCTTGGGCCGGATGGAAAGGTCGTGACAATTGAGTGGGTCAAGGGACTCGACAGTCCGACCGGGCTCGCGCTTGCCAACGGCAAGCTGTACGTCGCAGACGTGGATCGGATTGCGGAAATCGACCTGGTCAGGGGCGAAATCATCAACCGATACGAGGCACCCGGATCCAAGTTCTTGAACGACCTCGCGGCTGACAAGACGGGACGGGTCTACGCATCCGACATGGTGACAAACAGCATTTGGGTGCTCGACGGCGGCAAGCTATCTCTCCTGATGCAGGATGACGCGCTCGAAAACCCGAACGGGCTCCTCGTCGAGGATGGGAGGCTTGTGGTCGCGTCGTGGGGCAAGATGGCCCCGGACTTCTCGACCAAGGTACCCGGCCACATGAAGGCGGTCGATCTCGCGACAAAGAATGTGTCTGCTCTTGGTGACTCGACACCAGTTGGCAATTTTGATGGTGTCGAGCCCGATGGCAAGGGCGGCTATCTTGTCACCGACTGGGTAAGCGGCGGGCTTTTCCACGTCGCGAACAATGGCAAGCCGACGCGCCTCCTTCCGCTCACGAAGGGGAGCGCCGATCTCGGCGTGGGACCGGATGGTGTCATCATGATCCCGATGATGATGGAGGGCACTGTTCTGGGTTACAAAGTCGATACGCGCTGAGGACCGGTGCCAGCAGTGGTTTCGCAACGGAGCTTCAGTTCGCAATTTGCACAGCGGCAAAGCGAGCCAAGTTCTGACATTGATCGTGTTGCACGTCTCACGTTATGACCTCTTGGGGTCAATCGCGTCGATCGGCGACCGTGCCACCTATGTCCGGTCTACCCAGCACAGCGGACTTCTGTGACAGCCTGAGCCTTCTCGCCTTTGGGCCCAACAGACGACCTAAAGCGCACTAGCGACGCGTCCCGATTCATCTTATCTTCGGCTCATGAACGACTGCTGTTGCGCTCCAACGCCCTTGAACCTCGGCGGGAACAAGAAACGAGATGCCGCCTACCGGCGGGTGCTCTGGACTGTGCTTGCTATCAACGCCGCTATGTTTGCCGTTGAGGTGGTCGCGGGTCTTGCTGCCGGATCAGCTTCCTTGCAAGCCGATTCACTCGACTTCCTAGGGGATGCTGCGAACTACACCATCAGCCTACTCGTTGTCGGTATGGCACTCCGCTATCGAGCTGGCGCGGCCCTTGCGAAGGGCGCCACAATGGGCATGTTTGGCGTATGGGTCGTTGCAACCGTGATCTGGCATATTCTGCACGGAACGCTTCCGAGCGCTTTCGCGATGGGCGCCGTGGGAGCTGCCGCTCTCGTTGCGAACGCAGCTTCGTTTGGTCTGCTTTGGGCTTATCGTCACGGTGATGCAAACATGCGGTCTGCATGGATTTGCACTCGTAACGATGTTCTGGGTAACCTCGCGGTGCTGTTAGCTGCGGCTGGCGTGTTCGGGACCGGGACAGGTTGGCCCGACATCGTCGTGGCGACGATCATGTCGTTGCTTGCGATTCAGGGGGCTGTGGTAGTGGTCCGGCATGCCAGCAGAGAGCTACAGATTGGCCGACTGGCGGCGGCTGAGTAATTCAGCCGCCCGAAGTCTCCTTCGGGTCACAAGCCGCCGATCACGCTCAAGGTGGCAGACTTCCGCTTTGCGCTGGTACGCCGACGTTTGTGGGTACACACCCTAGGCGACAGCCCTGAGCGACAGCTTCAGGAGCCGGCCGACTTCTTCGAAGCGACGAGATCGCGCTCCCGGCCGAACACGGAGCGGCCGTCGAGATCGGGCGAGGCCGCGCGCTCGCCGGCGATGTAGGCCTCGACCGACGGTCCGCGCGCCGTGCGTTCCAGCCGCCGCGCCTGGTCGTCGAGGCGCTTGATCGCCTGCATCTCCTCGTCACGTCCGAGCTTCGCGCTCTGGATTGCGCCCTTCAGCACGCGGATGGTCTCGTCATAGACCTTGATCGGGACGGGATAGGGATGCCGGTCCTTGCCGCCATGGGCGAGCGAGAAACGCGCGGGGTCGTTGAAACGATAGGGCGCGCCGTGCACGACCTCCGCGACCATCGCCAGTGAGCGCACGGTGCGCGCGCCGACACCCGGCGTCAGCAGCAGTTCCGGGAAGTCGACCGGGCCGCGCTCGGTT
>NZ_JALBGZ010000175.1:0-9764 GCF_023006515.1 Bradyrhizobium sp. PRIMUS42 | reverse complement strand
CGTCATGACCAGCGTGCCGCCGAGCAGCGAGGTCGCATCGCCGAGCGACGACACGGTGACGTCCATGCGCTCGCCGGGGCCGATCGAGGGTGGCAGGTCCGCCGTCACCATCACGGCCGCGACGTTGCGCGTGCGCAGCGTCGTCGGACGCGTGGGATTGTTGGTGCTCGTGGTCTCGTTCCTGACATTGATGCCCATGTTCTCCAGCATCGATTGCAGGGACTGCTCCGTGAACGGAGCGTTGCGAAGCGTGTCGCCGGTGCCGTTCAGGCCGATGACGAGGCCGTAGCCGACGATCTGGTTTTCGCGCAACCCCTTGATGTCCGCGATGTCCTTGATGCGGACGGCGGCATGGGCGCTGGCGGCCGAAAGCAGCAGGACGAGCGCAAGCAGGATCCTGGTCATGACCCGTCCACGACCTTGACGGTGCCGTCCGGCTGGACGATGCCCCTGATGATCACGCCGGTATCGGTGTTGCGCACCGGGATGAGCGCGCCGGCCGCACCCGACTGCATCGCCGAGCCGTAAGTGACGATCGACAGGCCGCTGTCTTCCACCACGACCTTGACCTGGGCGCCGCGGGCGACAGTCCAGGGATCTTCCACTGCATTGCTGGGAATGGGCTGGCCCGGCAGCAGCGCGCGCCGCGCCATGCGGCCGACCAGGACCTGGCGTCCCTCGACGAACATGGCAACGCCGAGCAGGTTCGTCGCGAAGGCGCGCTCGGTGATCATGTCGTCCCGGATCAGCTCGCCGGCGCGGATCGAAACCGCCGGCACGGGAAGCCGCTTCTCCTCGGCCACGGCAAGGCGCACTGAAGCCAGAATCAGCAGCACGGCGGCCAACCCGCGCATGATCAGACCCACCCTGTTCAACATCGAGACACCGGAACTAGCGCATGCCCTTCGAAACGGTCTGGGCCATTTCGTCCGAGGCCTGGATGACCTTGGCGTTCATTTCGTAGGCGCGCTGCGCCGAGATCAACTCGGTGATTTCCTTGACCGGGTCGACGTTCGAGGCTTCGAGATATTTCTGGTTGATCTTGCCGTATCCGGAATCGCCCGGCAGGCCGACGACCGGCGTGCCCGACGCCGTGGTCTCCTTGTAGAGATTGCCGCCCAGCGGCTCCAGGCCCGCTTCGTTGGCGAAATTCGCGAGATTGAGCTGGCCGATCTGGCGCGGGTTCACTTCCGTGTCCAGCTTGGCAAACACCTGGCCGGTGGCATTGACAGTGACCTCGACCGTTCCCTGCGGCACAGTGATCGCGGGATCCAGCAGATAGCCGTCGATGGTGACGAGCTGGCCGTTGGCGTTGGTGTTGAACGAGCCGGCGCGGGTGTATTGCACCTCGTTGTTCGGGCCAAGCACCTGAAACCAGCCGCGGCCATTGATCGCCATGTCGTAGGGGTTGCCGGTTTGCGTCAGCGCGCCCTGGATGTGCAGCTTGCGGATCGCCGCCGACTTGACGCCGAGACCGAGATTGGCGCCTTCCGGGATCGGCGACGAACCGTTGACGTTGGCGACGCCCTGCATGCGGTCCATCTGGTAGAACAGATCGGTGAACTCCGCACGCGCCCGCTTGTACGACGTCGAGTTGATGTTGGCGATGTTGTTGGCGATGACTTCGATGTTGGTCTGCTGGGCGTTCATGCCCGTGGCCGCAATGGCGAGCGATTTCACTTGCGTTACTCCTTCAGATCAAATCGACATCCGGACGACTTCCTGGTAGGCCTGCACGACCTTGTCGCGAACCGCGACCGCGGTCTGCAGAGCCTGCTCGGCCGACATCAGCGCCTCCACGACGCGCCGCGTCGATTCCTTGCCCTGCATCGCCGAGATCGACGCCGCTTCGCCCGCCTTCAGCGTTCCGATCGCGTCCGTCGTCACCTGCTTCATCACCGAGTCAAAGCCGACATCGTCGGATGGCTGGATCGCGGTCGGCGCCGCGGGCGCGATGGCCTGCGTCTCGGTCGCGCGGCTCGCCGCCTGTCCTGCGGAGATCGCCGTGGATGAAATCGCCTCAAGCATTGTCAGCTCCTCAAGAGGTCGATGGTCATGCCGAGCATCGACCTGACCTGTTTCACGACCTGGAGATTGGCTTCATAGGACCGGTTGACTTCGCGCATGTCGGCCATCTCGATCATCATGTTGACGTTCGGCAGCTTGACGTAGCCGGCCTTGTCGGCGGCGGGATGCCCGGGATCGTACTCGACGCGGTACGGCGTGGTGTCGACGCCGATTTCCTTGACCTTCGCGAGCTGCGAGCCCGAGGCGCGGTCCATCGCGGCATCGAAGGTGATGGTCTTGCGCTGATAGGGATCGGCGCCGGCGGTGCGCCCGGTCGAGGTCGCGTTGGCGAGATTCTCCGAGACGATGCGCATGCGCGTCGATTGCGCCTCGAGCCCGGAGCTCGCAACAGTCAGAGAGGCGCTCAGTGAGTCCAGCATGTCAGTTCACCTCAGGCCTTGGCACCGGCCAGGACCATGCGGTGGAACGACCGCACGATCGCCGAGTTCATCGAATAGTCGCGGCTGACGTCGCTGCCCTTGATCATTTCCTGCTCGAGGCTGACCGAGTTGCCGGAATGAACCACTTCCCAGCTGTCCTTCTTCGCGATCGCGCGCGTGTCGGTCTCGGTCGCGGACAACTGCAGGTGCGACGGCGATGTCCTTGCGAGCCTCACCGGCATGCCGTCGAGCACCTTGTTGAAGGGCTCGACGTCGCGCGCCTTGAAGCCGGGCGTGTTGGCGTTGGCGACGTTGGTGGCGATGGTCGACTGGCGGAGCTCGAGGTAGCGCGCCTGCGACGATGCGAGTTCGAAGAGATAAAGCGGTCCCACGACAGCCCCGTTCTGGTCCATTCGGGAGAAGCCTAGGGCGTTAAGCTTTCGTCAAGCTGTTGGGCCGGACGTCGTCCTCGGAATTCTACCGGACCTTCTCGGTGCGCGGCGCCTGCTTCGACTGCAGGAAGTAGATGATCTCTGCGACGGGGCGGAAGAACTCCGCCGGAATCACCTGATCGACCTGGACCGCCTCGTAGAGCGCGCGCGCCAGCGCCTTGTTCTCGATGACGGGGATCCGGTTCTGCTCGGCGACCTCGCGGATCTTCAGCGCGATCACGTCCATGCCCTTGGCCACCACGAGCGGCGCGGGGTTTTCCTCGCGATTGTAACGTAGCGCGATCGCGAAATGCGTCGGGTTCGCGATCACCAGCGTCGCGCGCGATGCGGACGCGATCATCCGCTGCCGCGAACGGTCACGCGCCAGCGAGCGCAGGCGCGCCTTGATCAGCGGATCGCCCTCGGCCTGCTTGTGCTCGTCCTTGATCTCCTGCTTGGTCATGCGCAGCTCGCGCCGCCAGTGGAAGCGTGCCCAGGCGAGATCAATCGCCACCAGGACGATGGTCGCGATGCAGATCGCCGAGACGATCCGCATCGCGATGTTGAGAATCATCTCGGGCAGCGCAACCGGATCCGTGTACATCGCCTCGAACGCCTTCGCCTCCGATGCGCGCAGCACGAAGACGACCACGGAGGTCACTGCTGCGAGCTTGAACAGCGACTTGGCGAACTCGACCAGCCCCTGCGTTCCGAAGAGCCGGCTCCAGCCGCCGATCGGAGAGATTCGCGAAAGGTCCGGCTTGATGCGCTCCAGCACCAGGCGCGGCGCATTCTGCAGCAGCGAGGAAGCGAGCCCGAATACCATGAGGATGACGACCAGCGGCACCAGGAAACGCAGCGCCTGGAGGCCGACCACGGTGAGCAGGTTCTGCGCGTCCGCACCGGTGGAGAGCGGAAAGCCTTCAGGATCGTCCAGCAGGCTCGTCAACGTCGGCGTCAATTGCTGCACGCCCTGACCGATCAGGAACGCCTGAATGACCAGCAGCGCGGCCATCGAGGCGAAAATAGAGGCCTCCCGAGAGACCGGGATCTTGCCCTGTTCGAGCGCATCACGGACTTTCTTCTCGGTCGGCTCTTCTGTCTTGCTCTCCTGATCGGATGATTCTGCCATGCCCGTTCAGCGGTCAGCGGAAGACCAGCTCATCCTCCTGCTCGGGGTTGAGCTCGATTTCGCCCTTCTCCGCGAGCTCGAGCGCGAGATCGGTGATCACGCGCCGCGCCTCCAGCACGTCGCGCTGGTTCGAAGGCTCACCGATGGCGAGCTCGTGCTCGACAACGCGGCGGACGCGCGAGGCGACCGAGGACAGGATCAGCTCGCGGAAATGCTTGTCGGTCCCCTTCAGCGCGACGACGATGCGATCGGTCGGCACCTGGTCGAAGATCATGGTGCGCGCTTTCGGCGTCAGGTTGGTCACGTCGTCGAAGGTGAACAGCAGCTCCTTCAGCACTTCGGCCGACTTCGGCCGCTTTTCCGACAGGCTCTTCAGCATGTCCTCGATGTGGCCGCGCTCCATCTTGTTGATGATATCCGCGACGCGGGCGTAGGTGTCGGCGCCGAGGTTGCGGGCGAAATTGAGTGTCAGGTCCTCGTGCAGCGTCTTCTCGAGAACCTTCATCGCGTCGTCGACGATCGGCTTGAGGCTCAGCACGCGCCGCATCAATTCGTTACGCAGGCTCGAGGGTAGCTGACTCATCACCTTGGCGGCGCAAGACGGCTTGACCTTGGACAGAATCAGCGCCGCGGTCTGCGGATGCTCCTTGGAGAGGTAGGTCGCCAGCGAGTTTTCCGACACCGACGAGACGCGATCCCACACCGACCTGCTCGAATTGCCGAGCAGGTCCGACATGATCGCCGTCACCTGGTCGGCGGGAAGCACATCGCCAAGCACGGCTTCGAGGCCACCGAGGGTCCCCAGAATGTTCGCGCCCATCGAGAATTGCTGGGCGAACTCCTCGACGATCGATTCGAGCTCCTGCGCCGTGATCGGCCGCAGCTCGGCCGCGGCCTTGGTGACGATGCGAATGTCCTGCGGCTCGAATTGCGCGAGCACGCTCGCGGCTGCCTGCCGACCCATGGCCAGCAGAAGTGCCGCGACCTTCTCCGTTCCACCCAGCGTGGCAACGCCTCGCTGCTTGATGGGGGCGATGCCGACCTGTGCCGCCATGGTCAGCTATCACCCTGCCCCAGCGGTCCGACGATCTCCGTGAGCGAGACGCCGAAGCGGGAATTGTCCTCTTCGACGACGACCACCTCACCGCGGGCAACGATGCGGCCGTTGACGACGACATCAACGGGCTCGCCGACCCGGTGATCGAGCGGAACCACGGCGCCGCGGCCGAGCTTCATCAGGTTCGCGACCGGAATGGTCGCCGATCCCAGCACCACCTGCATGGTGACGGGAATGCGCAGGATGGCATCGACATTGGCGAACTTGCCGCTCTCCTCGACCGTGCGCGCGGCAATCTCCGCCAGCCGCTCCAGCGGAGAGGTTTCGGTATGGCCCTCGTCGGAGGCCGGGGCTTGCGCGGCAGATTCATAGTCGAAGGATTGCGCCATCTGGTATCGCCTCTTGGTATTTCCGCTCCCGGACCGTCGTGACGTTCCGATCGTATTGGTTCCGCCGGATTCGGCGTCAGTGCTTGTTCACCTCAGTGCCGCCTGCGGTCGCAGCCGGCGCGAGCCCGCTGCGGGCATCGAGCGCCGCGATCGCCTCGTGGGCCTGATCGATCTTGGTGCTCAACACGTTGGCGAGCCGTCCGAGATTGGCGGTGGAATCATGCGCCGCTGTGATGACCGTATCGAAGGCGCCCGCCGTCTCGTGGACGATAGTCGAGAATTCGCCCTGGTAGCTGCGCAGCCGCGCCAGCTCGCGGTGCATCCGGGTCACCCGCATGCTGGTGAAGGCGAGCGCAATCAGCAGCACGGCATCAACGAGATAGGATATCATCGACGAACTCCCGTTTCTGATCGACGGGATCGGCCACCTGCATGGCGTAATAGCCATCAAGCTGGCCGATCTGACACCAGAACAACACCTGGTTGTTGCTTTCGAGCCGGGCGAGCGTGCGCGGCGTGGCTTCGAGCTCGAGCACCTGCCCAACCTTGAACTTCACGACATCTTCGAGGGATATCATCTTCTCGTCGAGCACCGCGCTCAGCGTCACCTCGGTGCGGTGAACCTCGCTCTCCATCTGCTCGCGCCAGCGCGGATCGGAAGCGCGACCGTCGCTGACGACGACATGAGCGAGCTTCTGCCGGAGCGGATTGAGCGCGGAGTGCGGAATGATGAGGAACATCTGGCCGCCGCGGTAGAGCGCCTGGACCATCATGTTTGCGCAGATCGACATGTTGCTGGCGCGCCCGATCGCCAGCGACGCCATCGCCGTCTCGACCCGCTCCACGCGGAAGGTGACGTTGGAGGTGCCGGCGAAGGCGCTTTGCAGCGCCTTGGCGAAGCGCTCGAACAGCGCCTGGACCAGCCGGATCTCGATGTTCGAGAAAGTGCGCTCGACATCGAGCGGCGGTTCCGCGCCGTCGGACCCGAACATCGCCTCGACCATCGTAAACACGAAGTCGCGGTCCAGCATGATGATGACGCGCGAGTCCCACTGCTCGGCATAGAGCACCGCAGCCACCGCGTTGCCCTCGTAGTCCTTGATAATGTCGCCGAGAGGATCGTTGGTGATGCCGTTGACCGAGAAATAGCACGGCGTTCCAGCCATCGGCTGCAGGCTGTCGGTGCAGGATGCCGCCATGCGATCGAAGATCACATTGAGCATCGGCATGCGCTCGATCGATATGCCGGCAGCGTCCAGCAGATAGTTCGGGAGCTGCTTCTTCTGATCGACGCCGACGTCTTCCATCATCATGCGCGGGCAGCCTTGGGTTCGGGCTCGGTGACGACAGCCTTGGGACCTGCGATCGTCTCGTTCTCGACGACGTCGATCGACGGCCGTTCGCTGCTGGCGATCATCTTGCGGCCGTGCTCGACGGCGATTTGCGGCATGGCGCCGTTCATGAAGGCCAGCAGCGTCTGCTTGACGATGATGTATGGGCGGCACTTCTTCTCGCGCGTCATCTTGATCTTGATCGCGAAGGGCGAAAGGACACCATAGGACAGGAAGATGCCGGCGAAGGTACCGACCAGGGCCGCGCCGATGAAGCCGCCCAGCAGCTTCGGGGATTGGTCGAGGGCGCCCATCGCCTTGATGACGCCGAGCACGGCGGCGACGATGCCCAGCGCCGGCAACGCCTCGGACACCGTCACCAGCGCATGATAGGGCGCCAGCTTGCCCTTCACGATGGTGTGGATCTCCTCGTCCATCAGCGCCTCGATCTCGTGCGTGCGCGCATTGCCCATGATGATGAGGCGGACATAGTCGCAAATGAACTGGAGCAGCGAGGGATCGCCGAGCACGCTCGGGAACGCCTTGAAGATTTCGGAGGATGCGGGATCGTCGATATGCGCTTCCACCTCGTTGCGGCCCTTGCCCCTGAGCTCGCGCATCAAAGCATGGAGCGCCCCGAGCAGGTCGAGATAGTAGCGCTCACTCGGCACCGCGCCGGTGATGGCCTGCATGCAGGCCACCCCGGTGTCCACGACCGTCTTCCACGGATTGGCCACGATGAAGGTGCCGACCGCGGTCCCCATGATGATCACGAACTCCCAGGGCTGCATGAGCACGGCCAGATGCCCGCCCATGGCGGCAAATCCGCCGAGCAGCGCCGCTACCGTGATGAAAATCCCCACGAAACTGCCCAACGCGCCGCTCCATCGCCGATCCCATCGGGAATATCTAGTCGGCGAGCCTTGCGCGAAGCTGGCTTCCCGCATCGCCAGCCTCGCGCAAGCAAATGGCTGCAGCTTGGGACGGCGTCGCAACAGCGGCCAGAGGGGCGCGTGTCATGCTATCCACCATCGCGGACTACACCAGACTGACCAAGGACATGGGCAAGTCGCTGACCCAGGTCGCGACACAGCCGGATGTCAGCCGCGAGACCGATTACTTCCTGAGCCATATTGGCAACGTGAAGACGATCGACGACTTCCTCAAGGACTATCGCCTCTACTCCTACGCGATGAAGGCCTTTGGCCTCAGCGACATGACCTATGCCAAGGCGTTCATGCGCAAGGTGCTGACCGAGGGTGTCGCCAACAAGAACACCTTCGCCAACAAGCTGACCGACACCCGCTACCGGGAATTCGCCACCGCCTTCAATTTCGCCGCCCTCGGCAGCAACGCCACCAAGACCGCCCAGGCCACGACCGGGACGGCAACCCACTATGTCACGCAGACGATGGAGCAGAAGGCCGGCGACCAGAACGAGGGTCTGCGGCTGGCGCTCTATTTCACCCGCAAGGCGTCCACGATCACGACCGCCTACCAGGTCCTCGCGGACAAGGCGCTGACCCAGGTGGTTCAGACCGCGCTCGGCCTGCCCTCGACGATCAGCGCGGCCGACATCGACGCCCAGGCCAAGATGATCACGAACAGGGTCAAGCTCACCGATTTCCAGGACCCGGCCAAGGTCACCAAATTCGTGCAGCGCTTTGCGGCGATGTGGGATGCGACCCAGGCCCAGAGCAACAGCTCGACCAATTCCGCGCTCGTCCTGATCGGGGGCGCTTCCTCGGCCAGCATGGATATCGACATGCTCTCGAAACTTCAGTCCATCCGGCTCGGAAAGTAGCTCATGCAATCGGCCCTCTATGTGGGATTGTCCGCCCAGGTCGCCCTCGAAAAGCGCCTCCAGACGATCGCCAACAACGTCGCCAACGTCAACACGGCGGCGTTCCGCACCGACGTGGTGAAGTTCGAGACCGTGCTGTCCAAGGCGGGAGCGAACCCGGTCGCCTTCTCCTCGCCCGGCGACAACATCATCTCGCGGGAGGTCGGCAACATCACCGAGAGCGGCAACCCGCTCGACGTCGCCGTGGTCGGGCAGGGCTGGATCGCTTTCGCCGGTCCGAACGGCACGGTCTATACCCGTGACGGCCGGCTCCAGATCGCCCCCAACGGCGATCTTCAGACCGTGAGCGGCTTCCCCGTCGTCGATTCCGGCGGCGCGCAGATCACGCTGGACCCGAACGGCGGACCGATCTCGATTTCGCGCAGCGGCTCGATCACCCAGGACAACAACGAGATCGGCACTATCGGGCTGTTCAACATTCCTGCCGACGCCAATCTCGAGCGCTACGGCAATTCCGGCGTGACGCCGGACCGGCCCGCGACCGCCATCGCCGATTTCTCGCGCGACGGCTTCAAGCAAGGCTATGTCGAGGGCTCCGGCGCCAACCCGATGATGGAATTGACCAAGCTGATCGCGGCCTCGCGCGCCTTCGACGGCACCAATTCGATGATCGAGGGCACCGAGAGCTCGCTGCAGAATGCAATCCGCACGCTGGGCGAGCCCGGCAAGTAGACCGCGCCTCGCGCGCATAGAAATTGAGGTTGGACTGATACCTTGAACGCTCTTCGGCAACTCGAGTGGGCGCTGCTGGAGCTTCAGCAGAGCACTCCCCTGGCAAGCGTCAGCGGCGCGATCTCCGAGATCGCGCCGACGCATTTCCGTGTCTCCGGCCTGTCCCGCTTCGTCAGGCTCGGCGAGCTTATTGGCGTCAATTCGGCCGGCAAGCCCCAGATCGGCGAAGTGGTGCGGATCGACAGCGAGGGCATCGTTGCCAAGCCGTTCGACCGGCAATTTGCCGGCGGCCTCGGCTCGGTCGCCTACCGGATGCCGCCCTTGTCCTTTGCGCCCGATCCGAGCTGGAAGGGCCGTGTCATCAACGCCCTAGGCGCGCCGCTGGATGGACTCGGTCCCCTCACCCCGGGCCCCAAGGCGGTCTCGGCTGAGGCCGAGGCG
>NZ_JALBGZ010000174.1:0-9810 GCF_023006515.1 Bradyrhizobium sp. PRIMUS42 | reverse complement strand
AGCGGAGGGCCGCCCCGAAGCCTTCGCGCCCGCCTCGAGCAGGCTGCGCGCGGCGCGCACCATCTGGAACGGGCCGATGGTGTTGACGCCATAAAGGCGCTGGAAATCTTCAGCCGACAAGCCGTCGAGATCGGCGTGAGCGACATGCTTGGTGGTGCCGGCATTGTTGACGAGGATGTCGAGCCGGCCCCAGCCGCTGGCGGCCGCGACGATCTTGCGGCAATCCTCGTCCTTGGAAACGTCGCCCTGCGCGACCAGGACTTCCGCAGCGCCGGCCTTGCGGCACAGCTCTGCCGTGGCCTCGGCCTCCTTCTGGCTCGACGAATAGTTGATGACGAGCCGCGCCCCGCTGCGCGCAAGAATTTCCGCCGTCGCAGCGCCAAGGCCGGAGGCAGACCCCGTCACGATTGCACACAAGCTGTCTTTGGCCATCCGGATTTCCTTCCCTTGGTTCTGATGCAAGCCTTGAAAAGAGCTGGCCTTGTTTAGCGAGTTTGCGGCGCCCTGCAAATCGAGCAAACTCCGCTAAGCGGAATTAGCCCCTGTCGGCTCTTCGCCCATGCCTGCGCCGCAGGTTGACCTGCGATCAACGCTTGTCAGGGCCATGGCTTTTTCGGATCATCGGGCGCAAGAAGACCTGCGCGGTTCGCTCAACGAGGCGAGACGCGCCAACGGCAAAACACGGGGAACGCTGTGGCGGAGAGTGACAACATCGTCGTCGAGACCGCGGAGAAGATCTTCGCCGATCTTGCCGATCCGCAAGAGATCAACAACGACAAGAAGAATTCCTGGCAGGGGCCGCTTTGGCAGGCGCTGAGCGAAGCCGGCCTGCCATTGTCCTGGGTGCCTGATGATCTCGGCGGCTCCGGCGCGGGCTTGGCCGATGGCTTTGCGCTGCTGAACGCCGCCGGCCGTTTCGCCGTGGCGGTTCCGCTGGCCGAGACCATGCTGGCCGGCTGGCTGCTGGCGCAGGCGAAGATCGCCTCGCCCGAGGGCGAGATGACGGTGCTGCCGGCATCGCCGAAGGATCGCATCACCCTGAATGCCGACGGTTCACTCTCCGGCCGCGCCCGCGGCGTACCTTTTGCGAAGGCGGCCAAGCATTTTGCAGTGCTCGCACATGGCAAGGACGGCGTCTCGATCGCGCTGGTCGACGCGGCCAAGGCGCGGATCGAGGCGGGGCTCAATGTCGGCTACGACCACAGCGACACCGTGACGCTCGACAAGGTCCCGTCCGTCACGCTCAAGGCCGCGCCGAAGGGCTTTGACCAGACCACGATGATGCTGATGGGCGGCGTTGCGCGGAGCCTGCAGATCGCGGGCGCGCTGGAATCGATGCTCGACATCTCCGTGTGCTATTCCAACGAGCGCGTCGCCTTCGAGAAGAAGATCTCCAAGTTTCAGGCGGTGCAGCACAATCTGGCGCGCCTCGCCGGTGAATCCGCCGCGGCCCTTGCGGCTGCAACCTCTGCGGCCGACGCCATCGCGAACGCGAAGAGTTTTGACGACGAGGTCTATCTCGAAGCCGCCTCCGCAAAGATCCGCTGCGCGGAAGCCGCGGAAAAGGGCGGCGCCATCGCGCATCAGGTTCACGGCGCGATCGGCTTCACGCTCGAGCACATCCTGCACCGCTATTCGCTGCGGGCGCTGGCCTGGCGCGACGATTTCGGCTCGGAGAGCCATTGGGCCGTCGAGCTCGGCAAGCTGGTCGCAAACCGCGGCGCCGACGAATTGTGGCCACTCGTGGCGTCGCGCTGATCAGGGAGAGAAACAATGACCGCTGCCCTCCGTTTCGATCCGATCCGCCTGCCCGAAAAGTGCAAGCAATTGCGCAAGGAAGTGCGCGCCTTCCTCGCCGAGGAAATCGCCGCCGGCACTTTCGATCCGCACAAGCCCAACCGCGAGGACACCGACGCGCCGGAATTCTCCCGCCGGGTCGGCGCCAAGGGCTGGCTGGGGATGACCTGGCCGAAGAAATATGGCGGCCAGGAACGCTCCTTCCTCGAACGTTACGTGGTGACCGAGGAGATGCGCGTCGCCAACGCGCCGACGCGGCGCTTCTTCGTCGCCGACCGCCAGAGCGGGCCGGTGCTGATCAAATACGCGCCCGAGCATATCAAGATGGAGATCCTGCCGCGAATCTGCCGCGGCGAGATCTGCTTTGCGATCGGCATGAGCGAGCCGAATTCCGGCTCGGACCTGTTCGCTGCGAAGACCCGCGCGACCAAGACCGACGGCGGCTATCTCATCAACGGCACCAAGATCTGGACCTCGTCGGCGCACATCGCCGACTACATGATCGCGATCTTCCGGACGTCACAGCCGACCAAGGAAAACCGCCGTCATGGCCTGACCCAGTTCCTGGTCAAGATGAAGCAGCCGGGCATCCAGGTGAACCCGATCGGCCAGATCACCGGCCAGTACGAGTTCAACGAGGTCGTCTTCACCGACTTCTTCGTCCCCGACGATCACGTGCTCGGCGAGGTCGATGGTGCCTGGAAGCAGGCGACGAGCGAGCTCGCCTATGAGCGTTCGGGTCCCGAGCGTTTCCTCGAAACTTATTACGTGCTGACCGAGCTCGTGCGCGCGGTCGGCCCCAACCCGGATACGCGCAGCGCCGAAGGCATCGGCCGCCTCGTCGCGCAGCTCCACACCATGCGGCGGATGTCGGTCTCCGTGGCCGGGATGCTGGAAGCCGGCAAGGAGCCGGTGGTCGAGGCGTCCATCGTCAAGGACATCGGCACGGTGTGGGAGCAGCAGCTGCCGCACCGCGTGCGCGATCTCGCCGCCTTCGTCGAGGAGACCGCGACCAACCGCGAGACGCTCGAGCGGCAACTCGATTTTGCCATCAAGACCGCGCCGAAACTCACCATCCAGGGCGGCACCACTGAGGTGCTGCGCGGCATCATCGCCCGCGGACTTGGGCTGCGCTAGTCGCGCGGACTTGGTTTGCGCTAATCAATCGAGGACTATCATGAGCACTTACAAAGACATCGGCGTCGAGAAGGTCGGGCATGTCGGCACCATCGAGATCCGCCGCCCGCCGCTGAACTTCTTCGACATTTCGCTGATCAACCAGATCGCGGATGCGCTGGACGAATTCGACCGCGACATCGAGATCCGCGCCTCCGTTCTCTCGGCACAGGGCAAGGCCTTCTGCGCCGGTGCCAATTTCCAGGATCCGGCGCGGCAGGCGCAGGAAGCGCGCGAAGCCGACAAGAAGGGCGACCCCGCCGACAGCCTCGGGGCGATCAACCATCTCTACATCCAGGCCGTTCGCATCTTCCGCGCCAAGAAGCCGATCGTCGCGGCCGTACAAGGCGCCGCCATCGGTGGCGGATTGGGCCTCGCAGTCTCCGCCGATTTCCGCGTCACCTGCCCCGAGGCGCGCTTCTCCGCGAATTTTACAAAACTCGGCTTTCATCCCGGCTTCGGCCTGACAACGACGCTGCCCGAGCTGATCGGCAAGAACAACGCCGAGCTGATGTTCTACACCAGCCGCCGCGTCACCGGCGAGGAAGCGGTCAAGTGGGGCCTCGCCAACGAGCTGGTGCCGCAGGATCAGGTCAAGGCGGCCGCGATGAAGCTCGCCGGCGAGATCGCCGAATGCTCCCCGCTCGGCCTGCTCTCCACCCGCGCCACGATGCGTGCGGGATTGGCTGATCGCGTCATGGCCGCCACCAATCACGAGCTCGCCGAGCAGACCAGGTTGCGTGCGACGGAAGATTTCAAGGAAGGCGTGAAGGCTACGGAAGAGCGGCGCGCGGCGAATTTTAGGGGAAGGTAGCTTCTTCCTTCCTTCTCCCCTTGTGGGAGAAGGTGGCGCGAAGCGCCGGATGAGGGGTATCTATCCACTCGCTGGACTGTTCGTGAGGATAGAGACCCCTCACCCGTCTCGCCGCTACGCGGCGAGCCACCCTCTCCCACAAGGGGAGAGGGGTTAACCGCGCCCCACCACCAGCGCATCGACGATCGTGACGCCCTGCCCCTCGGCGTGCACCAGCACCGGATTGAGCTCGATCTCCGCGATCTCGTTTGCATGCCGCGCCGCAAGCAAGGAGATGTCGGCGATCAGTTGCGATAGAGCCGGCACGTCCGCCTTCGCCGCTCCACGAAATCCATTCAGCAATGACGCTGCCTTCAGGCTAGCCAGCATCTCGTCCGCCTCCTCCGCACTCACCGGCGCGGGACGATAGATGACGTCGCGGAATAGTTCTGTGGTGATGCCGCCGAGACCCACCATCACCATGGGACCGAAGGTCGCGTCAGTCATCGTGCCGACGATGATCTCGACGCCGCGCTTCGCCATCGGGCCGACCAGCACGCCTTGAATGCTCGCCTCAGGCCGATGCTTGCGCACATTGTCCAGCAGGGCCTCAAATGCCAGAAACACCTCGCCCTTGGTGGTGATGTTGACGCGCACGCCGCCGACTTCGCTCTTGTGAGAGATATCGGGCGACTGGATCTTCATCGCCAGGGGGAAGCCGACGCGGGCGACCGCCTCGTCGAGCTCGCTCTTGTCCTTCACCATCACTTCGTCCGGCAGCGTGAGGCCCGCGGCGCGGAGCAATGTCTTGCTGTCGGCCTCGGACAAGACCGGCGACTTCAGATACGCGGAGAGATCGCGCGCCGGCAGCCGCGCGGCGTCCGCAGGCGGCGTCAGCTTGAAACTGGCGTAGTCGACGAGCTGCCGCATCGCGACGCCGACATGCGTAAGGCCCGTGAGCACCACGGCACCGGATTTGGCGAGCTCACGGCGCGCAAAGTCGGATGGCACCGTGTAGGAATAGAACAGTACCGGCTTGTGCTGCGCCGAGAGCACCGGCGTCAATTCCTCTTCCTTGAACGGCTTGCGCACCTCGCTCGACAGCGACAGCACGACCAGGATCGCATCGACCTCGTCGGAGGCGGTGAGCACGTCGACGCTCTTCTGCAGGCCGCCGGAGGTGACGCCCTGCGCGGTGACGTCGATCGGGTTGCGCGCCGTGCCATAGGACGGCATCAACGCCTTGATCCCCGCCTGGATCGGCTCGGAAAGCTCCGGCACCTGCAAGCCTTGCAGCGCCACGGCATCGGCGCCCCAGATGCCGGCGCCGCCTGAGACGGTGACGACGGCAACGCGATCGCCCTTCGGCAGCGGATTGCTGGTAAGCACGGCCGCGATCGTCAGCGCCTCGTCGAGATCGTTGGAGACAATGAAGCCGTATCTTGCGAACACCGCATCATAGGCCGCCGACCAGCCGGCCATGCTCGCGGTATGCGAGGCGGCAGCGCGCTGGCCTGCGCCGGAGCGGCCGACTTTTGTCACGATGACCGGCTTCTTCTGCTCCGCCGCGTACCTAGCGGCGGCCAGAAACTTTTCGACGTCGCGGATGCCTTCGATGAACAGCAGGATCACGTCGGTCGAGGAATCCTGCACCAGATAATCCAGGAACTCGCCGGCGCCGAGATCGGATTCATTGCCGGCGCTGACGACATAACTGACGGCGAGGCCGAGTGCCCGCGCGCGATGATAATAGGCAAAGCCGATACCGCCGCTCTGCGCGACGATGCCGATCCGCCTCATCGTCGCAACGAGCGGCACCACGCCGGGCTTGACATCGACGGCGGGACTGAAGGTCGCCGCCACGCGCTGCACCTGGCTGAAGAAGCCCTCGGCGTTCGGACCGGAAATCCGCATGCCGGTGCGCTTCGACAGCGCCGCGATCGCATCCTGCATCGCCGCGCTGTCGCCGCCCTCCTCGGCAAAACCGGAGGAGATGATCACGGCGTTCTTGACGCCGGCGGTAGCGCATTGCTCGAGCGCGGCCAGCACGGCGCGGGCCGGGATGATGATGACGGCGAGGTCGATGGGCGCGCCGATCTCTGCGATCGATTTGTAGCAGGCGAGCCCGTCGATATCCCCGTAGTTCGGGTTCACCGGGTAGATCTTTCCGGGATACTCGTTCTTGCGCAGCATCGACAGCAGCCGGCCCGGGATCTTCTCGTGATCGCGCGAGGCCCCGATCAGCGCAATGCTGGCGGGAGCGAAGAAGCTGTCGAGCGGGTGCGGCATGGAGAGTCCTTGGCTTTTTCGATCACTCTACCCGTCATGGCCGGGCTTGTCCCGGCCATCCACGTCCCTCCTCACACCATCACTCCAGCCCAAGAACGTGGATGCCCGGGACAAGCCCGGGCATGACGATGCGGTGAGACATGTGCCGACAATTCAACTGACGCGGAACGTCACTCCGCCCAGCAGGAACTCATTCCCCGCCACCGCATGCCCGTTCGCCCGCGCCGCGTGCAGCACCTGCGCGATATCGGTCACGCGAAACTCCAACGCGCTCATGATTTCGCTTGCACCCTTCACGAAACGGAAGGTGGCGTTGGGCAGCTTCAATTCGGCGCCGCTCGGCGCAACGCCGATGATCTTGCCCCAATGCTCCGCGAGGCCTTGCGGATCCGGGCTTTGCATCTCCACGCCAGCAAGCGCCTGCGTCACATCCTTGCGGATGCACCTCTGCCAATCCGGTCCCGCCGGCGGATACGGCCCCAAGATGTCGTCGCTGCCTTCGGTATGGTTGAACTCGATGAAGGCGGCGCGGCAGTCGCGGGGGTGGAGTTGGACGCCGTGATAGGGCGCGTGATCGATGACGTTGGCGGTTCGGACGCCGAACGCATTGGCGTTGCGTCCGCGCTCGTCGGGGTCGTTACAGCAGAAGATCGCCATGTAGCCGCCGCGGCCGCCGGTCTTCTCGATGAAGCGGCCGGCCGTGGTGCCGTCCTTGAAAGGTGCGACCACCTCCAGCAAAATCGTATCGACCGGGAGCAGCGCGTTCTCCAGGCCGTATTTGGCGACATTGCCGTCGCGATAGCACACGGTGAGGCCCATGATCTCCGCGATGTCGGAGACGACAGGCGCGAGCTGCGGCGCGACCAGGCAGATCTGCCGCAACCGCATATAGGGCGCCATGGTCATGCGCCCCTGAAGGCCGGTTTGCGCTTCTCCACAAAGGCCTTGGCGGCCTCCTTGTGGTCTTCGGTGTCGCCGCAGCGCGTGTGATGGATCGCCTCGCCGTCGAAGCAGTCCTCCAGGGCGAGATGCTCGGCATTGTTGATGTTGCGCTTGATGAAGCCGAGCGCGATCGAGGGCCCCTGCGCCAGCGACATCGCGAGCTCGTGCGCGGCGCCGTCGATCTCGGAATCGGACACGACCTTCGTCACCATGCCGATCGCATGCGCTTCCTTCGCAGTCAGCACCGGCGACATCAGATAGAGCTCGCGCGCCCGCGCGCTGCCGAGCAGCTGCGTCAGGAAATAGGTGCCGCCGTAATCGCCGGAGAAGCCGACCTTGGCAAAGGCGGTCGTGATCTTGCAGGATTCGGAGGCGATGCGCAGATCGCACGACAGCGCCATCGACAGACCCGCGCCGGCCGCGGCGCCGTCGAGCTGCGCCACCACGGGTTTCGGCATCTGGTGCAGGATGCGCGAGACCTCCATGCCGCGGCGGAGGCTCGCAAGCTTCTGATCGAACGGCAGCGGCGCCCGGCCTGCCGCCATCGACTTGACGTCACCGCCGACGCAGAACGAGCCGCCGGCGCCCTTGAACAACACCGCACGCACCTCCGCATCGTCGGCCGCACGGCGCGCGGCTTCGACCAACCCCGCGACCATCTCGGGGTTGAGCGCATTCTTCCGCTCGGGGCGGTTCATGGTGATGGTGAGCAGCCCGCCTTCGAGCTTTTGCAGGACCATGTCGTTCATGGGGCGTCTCCCTTGTTGTTGTTTGACCGGGCTATGACCACACCGTCATTGCGAGCGAAGCGAAGCAATCCAGAGATGTGTCCGCGGATGCAGACTGGATTGCTTCGTCCTGGATTGCTTCGTCGCAAGAGCTCCTCGCAATGACGGGCGTGATATCGTCACGCCGTCACTTCTTCACCAGCGGGCAGCGCGACTGCTCCAGCGATTGGAACGCCTCGCTGCCGGGCACGGTGGCGAGCAGCTTGTAATCGTCCCAGCGGCCCTTGGACTCCGACGGCTTCTTCACCTCGAACAGATACATGTCGTGGATCATGCGGCCGTCCTCGCGGATCTTGCCACCCTTGGCGAAGAAATCGTTGATCGGCGTTTCCTTCATCACCTTCATCACGGTGGCCGCGTCGGTCGTCCCGGCCGCTTTCACCGCCTTCAGGTAATGCGTCACGGAGGAATAGACGCCGGCTTGCGCCGAGGTCGGCGGCCGCTTCACACGCTCCTGAAAGCGCTTCGAGAAGGCGCGCGTCTCGTCGTTCATGTCCCAGTAGAACGCTTCGGCCAGCAGCAGGCCCTGCGCGGTCTCGAGCCCGATCGAGTCGATGTCGGTGACGAAGGCGAGCAGTGGCGACACTTTTTGGCCGCCCTTGGTGATGCCGAACTCGGCAGCTTGCTTGATGGCGTTGACGGTGTCGCCGCCGGCATTGGCAAGACCGATCACCTTGGCTTTCGAGGCCTGCGCCTGCAGCAGGAACGACGAGAAATCCGACGTGTTGAGCGGATGGCGCACGCTGCCCAGCACTTTGCCGCCGGTCTTGGTGACGACGGCGCTGGTGTCCTTCTCCAGATCCTGGCCGAAGGCGTAGTCAGCCGTGAGGAAGTACCAGGTGTCGAGGCCCGACTTCACGGCGGCGAGGCCGGTCACGTTGGCCTGGCCGAACGTGTCGAATACGTAGTGCACGGTATAGGGACCGCAGGCCTCGTTGGTGAGACGGATCGAGCCCGGACCGTTGAAGATGACGATCTTGTTGCGCGCCTTGGCGATCTCGCCGGCGGCTAGCGCCGTCGCGGAGGCCGCGACGTCGTAGATCATCTCGACGCCCTGGTTGTCGAGCATGTCGCGGGCGATGTTGGCGGAGAGATCGGCCTTGTTTTGATGGTCGGCCGCGAGCACCTGGATCTTGCGTCCGAGCACCTCGCCGCCAAAATCCTCGACAGCCATCTTGGCCGCGGTCTCGCTGCCGGGGCCGGTGATGTCGGCATAGAGGCTCGACATGTCCAAGATGCCGCCGATCTTCAGCGGTGGCTTGTCCTCGGCCTGCACAGCGCTCGCGCTGAGAGCAAACGCGGCGGCAAAAATGCCGGACAAAACATGCTTCATGGAAAACGACCTCCCTTTATCGCGCCGTACTCTGGTGGCGGCTTGGTTATTGCTCTTGGTCATCGCTGTTGCCGCAATCATGCCGCATGCGCAAGAGCGCAGCAAGCGCGAGGACGCTGCGAGAGCAGGATTGCCGCGCATGTTTTCCGCAAAGCGGAATGGTGAGAGGACGGAAGATGTTTCCACGTCATTGCGAGGAGCGCTTGCGACGAAGCAATCCAGAGTCCTTCCGCGGAGGGATTCTGGATTGCTTCGCTACGCTCGCAATGACGGGTGCGAGACAACAACGAGCCGTCACACGAGGTGTCGTAGGGTGGGCAAAGGCGCGTCAGCGCCGTGCCCACGAGCCCGAGCGACGAACCGAAGACGTGGGCACGCTTCGCTTTGCCCACGAGGGCCCCTTCGTTGTTGGCACCGTTTGGGTTAATGTCGAAGCGTAACGCAACCTCTCCGGGCAACGTGACGCGGCTGCTTCACTTCATCGTCGCCATTTTTCTCGTCGCGAGTCCCGCCGCGCTCGCGGCGCCGTGCCAATTCGAGTCCCAAGGCGAGGGCCGCGTCGCATCCATCGTCGATGCGCGCAGCGTCCGTCTCGATGACGGACGCGAGATCCGTCTCGCCGGCATAGAACCAACCGCGACCACGAAGCAGGCGCTGGCGTCGCTGCTCGCCGGCCGGGACGTGACGCTCCG
>NZ_JALBGZ010000173.1:0-9816 GCF_023006515.1 Bradyrhizobium sp. PRIMUS42 | reverse complement strand
TGGCGCCCTTCGTGCTGCTCGGCGGCGTCATGGCCTTCGTCGGCTACTCGCTGCCGAAGCAGCAGGCGGCCCGTGAGCGCAAGGAGGCGGCGCTCAAGGCCGACGAGCGTGCCCAGACCGAGGCCAAGGAATCCGTCAAGGACCAGCTCAAGACCGCCGAGATCGAACTGGCGCTCGGCGGCCATCTTTCGGTCCATCTGCTAGGCTCGCGCACCGAGCTTGCGCACCGCGTGGCCAAGATCCGCAAGAAGTTCGCCAAGCAGTACGGCTTCGTCGTTCCCGAGATCAAGCTCACCGACAATCTGTCGATCGATCCCAAGAGCTACCAGATCCGGATCCACGACACGCGCATCGCCCACGGCGAGCTCAGGCTCGGTGAGGTGCTCGTGCTGGTCGACAAGGACGGCAAGCCCGACGTGCCGGGCGAAGAGGTGGTCGAACCCGCCTTCGGCATGAAGGCGCTGTGGGTGACGGAAGCCTTCACGGACGAAGTCAAGCGGCAGGGCTGCAAGCCGGTCGACAATCTGTCGGTGCTGCTCACGCATTTGAGCGAAGTGATCCGGGCGAACCTCGCCCAGCTGTTGTCCTACAAGGACATGCGCGCGCTGCTCGATCGGCTCGATCCCGAATACAAACGCCTGGTCGAGGATCTCTGCCCGTCGCAGATTTCCTATTCGGGCCTGCTGGCGATCCTGAAGATCCTGCTGGCCGAGCGCGTCTCCATTCGCAACCTTCATCTGATCCTCGAGGCGATTGCCGAGATCGCGCCCCATGTGCGGCGCTCCGAGCAGGTCGCAGAGCATGTGCGGACGCGGCTCGCCCAGCAGATCTGCGGCGACCTCTCCGACAATGGTGTGCTCAATGTCGTGCGTCTCGGCAACCGCTGGGATCTCGCGTTCCACCAGAGCCTGAAGCGCGACGCCAAGGGCGACGTCGTCGAGTTCGACGCCGATCCGCGCCTGATCGAGCAGTTCGCGACCGAAGCCAGCACCACGATCCGCAAGTTCACCGAGAGCGGCACCAGCGTGGTGCTGGCGGTGACGCCCGAAGCGCGCCCCTATGTCCGGATGATCCTGGAGCGGGTGTTCCCGACACTGCCGGTGCTGTCGCATGTCGAGGTCGCGCGCAGTGCCGAGATCAGGGCCCTCGGAGCCGTATCGTGATCTCCGGCCTTGCCGACAGCGTGCTGGTGACGTTCATCGTGTTCTGCCGCATCGGCGCCTGCCTGATGCTGGTGCCCGGCTATTCCAGCGTCAACGTTCCGGCCCAGGTCCGCCTGTTCGTCGCGCTGGTCACGACGTTTGCGCTGGCGCCGATCCTGATCGCGGTGCTGAAGCCTCTCACGGACAACGCCGCGCCGCTGACGCTGGCGCTCCTGATCTGCTCGGAGCTCCTGGTCGGCAGTGTCATCGGGCTCGGCGGCCGCGTGTTCTTCCTCGCGCTCCAGACCATGGCGACCGTGATGGCGAGCGCGATCGGCCTGAGCAACATCCCGGGGACGCCGGTTGCCGACAGCGATCCGGCGCCGGCGCTGGTGCCGCTGATCATGGTGTCGGTCACCACGCTGTTCTTCATGACCGACCAGCATTGGCAGGTCCTGCGCGGGCTGATGAACTCCTACGACGTCTGGCATCCCGGCAGCAGGCTCGGCGGCGGCATGGCGCTCGACCAGCTGGTCGGCCGCCTGTCGGAAGCGTTCGTGCTGACGCTGCGGATCACCAGCCCCTTCATCGTCTATTCGGTGATCGTCAACCTGGCGGTCGGCCTGATCAACAAGCTGACGCCGGCCATTCCGGTCTATTTCATCTCCGTGCCCTTCGTGCTGTTCGGCGGTTTCCTGCTGCTCTATCTCACCAGCGACGAATTGCTGACGCAATTCATGCTCGGCGTCTCGTCGTGGCTCGCGGAGTGACGGTCATGACCTCGCGTGCGGACAAGCTCGGCCGGATGGTCTCGCTCGTGAAGCTCCAGCTCCGGCTGTCCGAATGGCAGCTCGCGCAATTGCGGCAACAGGAGAGAAGCCTGCAGGACGAGCAGGAATGGCTGGTGGGAGCCCTCAACGATGGCAAGCCGCCGGCGGGCTCGTCGAGCGAATCGATCGCGCGGCGCTTGAACCGGACGAGCGTCGGCGCGCGCGAGGTTCAGGCGCAGGCCGCTCAGCAGCTCGACCAGGTTCGCAGCGAGAGCCGTCGCGTCAAGCAGCTCGAGGAAGTCGCGAAGGCGGCGCTGGCCGACAAGCTCCGCGACGCGGAGAAGCGGGTCCTCGAGGAGATGACGGGACTAAGCCCTGCCGTGCGCGCGTGGACGCCGCGGCCAGCCAACCGGAACAAGACATGATCGTGACAGCGACGCCCGACCTCGTTCTCGACGTCCTCGAGGCCGCCGATCCCGTGGCGCAGCGCGCGGCGACCGCGAAGCTCGATGCGCTGAAATCTTCCGACGCCGACTTCGCCGCCACGATGGACGCGGAGGCCGGCAAGGCCGCGGCGGCCGCCGGTCAATCCGCGACGAAAGTGTCCGAGGCGCAGTCTGACGCTGTGAACGGGGCGCCGGTGCGGGTGATCAAGGCGCCGGCATCCGGCGAGGTGTACCGAAAGTTCGAAGCGTTCATCCTCCAGACCTTCGTCGAGACGATGTTGCCGAAGGAATCGGAGGAGGTCTTTGGCAAGGGCACGGCCGGCGGCGTCTGGAAGTCGATGCTGGCGGAGCAGCTTGGCAACCAGCTGGCAAAGGGCAAGGGCATCGGCATCGCCGAGCGGCTCGCCGCCGCGCATCCGCCGGGCCCGAACAATGCCGGCAAGGCCGGATGATGATCCGAGGAATGGGTGACAGACGTTGAGGGGTGAATTTCCTATGCAGGCACAAGAAGGCGCGGCGGCCATGGTGATCGAACCGGTCGCTGACATCGAGGCGATGACGACGGAAGCGGCAGCAGCCAATGCGCTGCTGCCCGTGCTGCTTCCGATCGTGGGCAGCGAGGCCGTGGTCGATGGCGCGGATGCGGCGAGATCGGACGAGGTGCGCGGCCTGCTGGCGGCAATCCGTCGGCTCGAGAGCATCGTCGAGGAGGAGACCGTCGCGCTCGCGACGGGTCAGAAGATCGATTTCGACGATTTCAGCGCGCGCAAGAGCCGGAGCATGCTCGAATTCGTCCGCCTGATGCGGGCACGGATGCATCTCGGCGGCGAAGTCGAGGTCACCGAGGAGATTCAGCGGCTGCGCGAGAAGCTCGAGCGCAACCGCTCGATCCTCGAAATGCACTACGACGCGGTGCGCGAGGTCGCCGGCATCATCGTCAAGGCGATCAAGGAGGCCGAGTCGGACGGCACCTATACCGGTCGCGCAGCACAGGACGGAAAATGATCAGACTGGTGCTGGCCGGGCTCTGGGTATGCATCCTCACCGCGGGCACAAGCTATGCCGTGGCCTATTGGAAGGAAAACGGCAGCCTGCTGCCGGCAAAGGACGAATATCTCGACGGGCTGCAATACCAGAAGACGCGGGCCCTGAGCGTGCCCATGGTCGAGAACGGCAATGTGCAGGGCTATATCGTCGCGCGCTTCGTTTACACCGTGGAGGCGCGGACCATGCACCAGCTCAACGTTCCGCCGGAGCCGTTCGTCGTCGACGAGGCTTTCCGCAGGATCTATGCCGACGACCGTCTCGACTTCAGGAAGCTCGCCCGCTACGACCTTTCCGTCCTGACCACGGCCATCAAGCAGCGCGTCAACGAGCGGATGCAGGCTGAAATCGTCCAGGACGTCCTGGTCGAGGATTTCAACTACGTATCCAAGGAAGAATTCCAGTCGAAGCCGTAGCGCGCGACGCTTCGAAATCGAATCGCGCTCGGCCGACACAGCGATATTCTCTCCGTTCCCTCCCCCACAAGGGGGGAGGGAACGGACCTCCGGGCGCTAGCAGGGCTCAACCCATCGGCTCATAACGTACAACGGCCTCCGCGAAGCTGCTTCGCGGAGGCCGTTGCCGGTTTCGTGGCAGGCTCGCGCCGCCTCAGTTTCCGGCCGGGTAGGCCGCCGGGACGGCATGCGCCCTGTTGAGGAGGATGCCGACCTCGTCGAGCTCCTGCATCGGCTCGTCGAGAGTCCCGCCGGCGGGGATGTCGAGGCGGTACCCGACGTAGCGCCGGGCCACGATCGCGTCGAAGCCGAGGCGGTCGCGGAGCTTCTTGCGCAGCTTGCTGACGTGGCTCTCGATCACGCTCTCATCGAAGGTGGACTCGAAGATGCCGTAGACCGCGTTGAAGATCTGCGTCTTGGTGATCCACTTGCCGTGATTGCTGACCATATATTCGAGAATGCGCAGCTCGCGGCGGGGCAGGGTGAGGGCGTGGCCCGCGATCTCGGGGTCACGGCCGTTGAAGAAGACCTGGATCCTGGTCTCGCAGGGCCTTGGCAGCTCGCCCACCCGGCGGCGCGCGATCGCGGCCGTTCGGGCGAGGATCTCGCGGAGGTGGATGGGCACGTGCACGACATCGTCGACGCCCGATTCGAACAGCTCGAGCGTGTTCTTGAGCATTTTCTGGCCGCTCACGGCGATGATGGGAGCCGAGGAACGCTTGCGCATCGCCCGCGGCAGGCTTCCGCGGGCATCGCAATCCCCGAGGAGGAAGGCGTCGACCGCTGCCAGATCCGATTCACTTGCGGATTGCAGCCAGTCCCAGAATTCCCCGGAGGAGAATCCGATCGACGATACGCCTTCGCGAACGAGCCCTCCGACGTAGCTGTTCGCGACGCTCTCGCGATCATCAACGATAATATACATCAGTCTTTCGCCCCTGTTTCGCAACTGTTGCGGCCGGTTGGTTGTTGTGATGCCCCGGCTCGGCAACGATGCTGTTTGACGACATTCCTTCCCGCGAACCGTTGTTATGGTTTCGATATTCGCGGGCAGCCCTACGCATTCAGTGCCTGCGTGTCGCAGGCCTGGTACTTCGACTCGATACTGAACGCTTACTGCGTGAGGCTCGGCGGGTGTCTTACGGATCACCTCGCGGAGCGGATTGAGAAACGACCTAGACCAGTTGCGCCAAGTTGCTCATCGCGTCCGGACGCCACTAACCTGTGTCGATCTCCTCGCCAACTGACGAGAATCACTTGACTAGGACCGTAACGATTGCCGATTCCCGATCAAGCGTGCGCCACAAAGCGATTGCTACGTGTGCTTGATGCTGTTGGTTTGTTTCGAGTTGTTTCTTGGTGTATTCAATCGCATCAGTTGATTTAGTTGCTAAACTAGTTCTGCACCGCAATGGTTGTATGGTTCCGCATCCCCGTACAATTACAGCTATTTTGGGTGGTGCTGGGAGTCACGCATATCGAGTGGTTTTCAACCCGGGATTGACCCTCTCGCACGCCTTTCCACGTGCGACAATTCGACTCACGAGTATCGGCGAGACTCCAGCTTGGCGAAATCTTGGCGAGTGTGTGTCTTTCGAGTCGCACTCTCGCCACGTGCATGGCGCGTTTGGGCCATGGAGTGTCGCATCGCGCGTGATGAAAATCTTTCGATGCGCACGTTTCAGGCAAGCTTCGGCAAATAACGTCATCGTTCGACAGATCGAACCGAACGGAGCATTTTCACATGTTGTCCGATGGACAAGCTCGTCCCAACGCGACCGCTGATGTTTCCGCAACGGTTAAGCCTGCTCCCGAGCCGCGCGATGCAAAGGACAATACGGTGCCCGCGAGCAAGCCTGTTGCGGGAGCAAAGCGCGTCTCGGCCGCGGCGAGCGACGAAGCTCTCGCGAAGGAGGCGCTCGAGGGGCTGAAACGCATTCGCGCGAAGGCACGTCTCGACAAGATGGCGATACCCAAGCCCGCGACGACCGTGATCAAGCCGGCCGTGATCGTGGCCAAGCCCCCGCCGCCCCGTCCGACGTGGGTTGCGCCGCTCGCAACATTGGCGGTCGCCGCCATGCTTGTGGTGTGTGCCTGCACCGGCGTGATCGCCTATCTCGCCACGCAGCCCGCCCAGAGCAACGTTGCGGCCAATACGGAGATCAGAAATCTGCGCGAGACCGTCGCGCAATTGCGCAAGCAAATGTCGGGCGTGTCTGAAAATCTCGATGGCCTGCGCACCGCGGTCGATCAATCGAGCAAGGCGACCAATGACCGCTTCGGCAGGTTCGCCGAGAACCTGGACCGCATCGAGCGGGTGAGTTCGTCCTCGACGGTGAAGCTCGACAAGCTCGCTCAGGCCCAGGTCCAGGCTCCGGCACCGGCGATGGTGCAATCGCAGCCCGCCTCGCAGCAAGGGCCGATGATGGCCTCGGTCGCAGCGCCCGAGGTCACGGGCTCGGTGTCTCCGTCCGAGCGCGCGTCGGCGCCGCGGAAGGTGATCAAGGGGTGGTCGGTCCGCCAGGCCTACGAAGGAATTGCGATCCTGCAGAGCCCGAACGGCGTCATCGAAGCCGTGCTGGGACAGCAGGTGCCCGGCCTTGGCCGCATCGAGGAGATCAGGAACGAGAACGGTCGTCTGGTGGTGGAGTCGAGCGGGGGCGTCATCTATTCGTCACGCAAGGCGACGCCCTGATCGAACGCCGCCTATTGGCGGTGATGCTCGAAGCTGGTGCATAGCAGATCGACCTCCGCCTCCGCGATCGGCGAGCGGAACAGGCGGCAGCTGAATTCAGCCGTTGCCTTGCTGTCGGTGGTGGTTCGCTCCTCCCGGAGGAAGATGCATCGCTTGCAAACGTCGGTATGGTGCCGCTGCTCGGCCGCGTCCGACTGATCCAGCACGTGCCGGAACGTGTCGCGGAAGCGGATCTTGACCTGGTCGTCGAGGACGGCAATCGCTTCGACGAGAACGTTGACGGGGTCGCGCACCAGGAACTTCTTGCCCTGCTGCGTCACGCTCAGCATCACCGAGCGCTTGTCGGTGGCCGATCGTTTCCGCTCGAGATAGCCGAGCCGCTCGAGCTCCCCGATGATGAACGAGGCGGTGCCGCGCGTGGTGCCGACGTAACTCGCGAGCGCCGAAGGCGTCCGGGAAAAGCGGTTGGCGCGGGAGAGAAATCGCAGCGCCATCCACTCGCGGTCGCGCAAGCCGTGCTTGGTGCCTTCGAACCACAGGATCCGTGCGACCTGCTCCAACAGTTCAATCGATTCGCGAGCCAAATTCATTTCAGTTCCGGT
The DNA here is from genome assembly GCF_023006515.1 of Bradyrhizobium sp. PRIMUS42. NCBI lineage: Bacteria > Pseudomonadati > Pseudomonadota > Alphaproteobacteria > Hyphomicrobiales > Nitrobacteraceae > Bradyrhizobium > Bradyrhizobium sp. PRIMUS42. Next base: position 2,662 of record NZ_JALBGZ010000173.1, on the reverse strand, counting down.
CGGATGAAGCTTTATTCAATTGAGCCTTGGTTAGCGCAATCTGGGTGGACGAGAATGAAGTCCGCGAGTGGCCTTCGTCCGTTGCCGAACGCGCGGGCCGTGCGTGGGGAAGAAGCTTTCCGTTGCCGGAGATGGAACTTCCGGGGGTGGAACTAGGGCGTCACAAAGAAAGTTCGAGTAAATCGCACCGCTCGAGTCATCCGAAAATTTCAATCAAATGACGGTGGTTCGCGTGATGCATTCCGGTCGCGCGCGGCATCCGGGCAACATGATGTATCGTTGCGGCCACCGTCGAGCCCATTTATTGCGGGAGACCGTTTCGAATGGCGCGAAGGAGCGAAGTGTCTGCAACGTCGGACCGTGCGGAGTGCAGCGGAAGAACCCCCATTTTCGGTTAATGGATGTTGCGTTGCAGCGCCGCCACGCGGTTAAATCGGACACACGATCGATCCGGACAGCTCGCGCATCGTCTTAGGCCCCTGCTCGCAGGCCGGTGACTTGCGTTTCCCCGGCAACTATTGGCGAATGCGTCGCCCTCGCGGGCACGATAGGCAGCAGCAAGGGACCGACCGATGAGCTTCGAAACCACCATGACGTCCGACGTCGTCGGATTGACGAAAGCCGCCCCGCTCTCGCGCCGTGGATTCATGAGCGCCACCGCGGCGGTCGCCGCCGGTTACACGCTTGCGGCCGGGCCCGTGCGCGCCGAGGTGATCACGACCGACGCCAACGGTCTCCAGGCTGGCGACGCCAAGATCAAAATCGGCTCCGAAGAGATGCCCGCCTATTTCGCCCGTCCTGCCGGCAACACCAAGGCGCCGGTGATCATCGTGGCGATGGAGGTTTTCGGCCTGCATGAATACATCAAGGACGTGACGCGGCGCCTCGCCAAGCTCGGCGCCTTCGCGATCGCGCCCGACTATTATTTCCGCAAGGGCGTCGATCTCACCAAGGTCACCGAGATCAAGAACCTCTTGCCGGTCGTCAATGCCAAACCGGACGCCGAGCTGCTGTCCGATCTCGACGCGACGGTGGCGTGGGCGGGATCGCAGGGCGGTGACACCGCCAAGCTCGGCATCGTCGGCTTCTGCCGCGGCGGCCGCACGGTCTGGGAATATGCCGCGCACAGCGGCACCCTCAAGGCAGGCGTTGCCTTTTACGGGACTCTGGTCGATCCCGAAAATCCGCTGTTGCCGAAGAGCCCGATGCAGCTCGCGCCCGAGATGAAGGCGCCGGTGCTCGGCCTCTACGGCGGTGCCGACACCGGCATTCCCGTCGCGCAGGTCGAGCAGATGAAGGCCGCGCTCGAGCAGAACAAGAAGACGGCCGAATTCAAGATCTACCCCGAAGCGCCGCACGGCTTCCATGCCGATTATCGCGGCAGCTACCGCAAGGACGCTGCGGAAGATGCGTGGAAGCAGGCACAGGCCTGGTTCAAGAAGTACGGCGTGTTGAGCTGACGCTAGATACGCCAGCTACGAAAGGGTGGCCCGATCGGCCGCCCTTTCATTCTCAGTGCAACGATCTCACTTCGTCATCGCGCCATAGACGATGTCCTGAACCTGCTCGCGATAGTATTTCCTGAGCTCGCCCGGCGCAGCCGTTCCCACCACGACGACGAGACGCTCCTTGGGATCGCAGAAGAACTGCGTTCCGTAGGCACCGTTCCAGGTGAACTCGCTGGGATTGCCGGGGACCGACGACAGCCCTTCGCTGGTGCGCACCGCGACTGAAAGGCCAAAGCCGAAGCCGCCGCGATGGGGCTCGACGTTGGCAACGTTGTTCTTGATCTCGGGGCCAAGGTGGTTGGTCGTCATGTGATGCACGGTCTTCGGACCGAGAATGCGCTGGCCGTCGAGCTCGCCGCCGTTGAGCAGCATCTGCCCGAAGCGGAGGTAGTCGCCGATCGTCGCGAACGAGCAGGCGCCGCCGAACTTGGTCGGCGTGTCCAGCAGCTTGATGACTTGCGGCTTGCCGGTCAGCGGGTCGTTGGCAAAGGGGCGGGCGAGGCGAGGGCGCTGCGCGTCGGTCGGGTGGAAGGTAGCATCCTTCATGCCGAGCGGCTGCCAGACGTTGGCGGCGAGATAATCGCCGAGCTTCTGCTCGCTCACTTTCTCGACCACAGCACCAAGCACGTCGATCGAAAAACCGTATTCGAACTCGGTCGAGGGCTGGTGCGCCAGCGGGTCCGGATCGAGCAGGCCGTAGGCCAGTCAAGCGCGGGCGGGGCATGTCTGGGACGCGCCGGGGATGCCGGAACTATCGTCCTTCGCCCGCGCGCCACAACGCATCGATGCCGTCCCGATAGGTCGGGTGGACAAGTGTAATGCCGAGCTCGCGCTTCAATTTCGCGTTGGAGACACGGGCGCTGCTGGCATAGAAGCTGCGGGCCATCGCCGACATCTCGGCTGTCGCGAACGGCTCTTCGGGCGGCGGCGCAACGCCCGTCAGCTCCGCCGCATAGGCGATCACGTCCTGCGGCGGCGCGGGCTCGTCGTCGCAGACGTTCCAGATCCGGCCGCTTCCGTGGTGAATGGCGGCCATGATCGCGCTAGCGATGTCGTCGACATGGATCCGGTTGAAGACCTGGCCGGGCTTGATGATGCGCCGGGCCGTGCCAGCCCGCAGCGTCGCCAGTGCGTTGCGGCCGGGGCCGTAGATG
>NZ_JALBGZ010000172.1:0-9821 GCF_023006515.1 Bradyrhizobium sp. PRIMUS42 | reverse complement strand
ACCAGCGGCGCCACCGCGCAATCGATGCCGGCCTGCGCCAGTGTTTCGACCACGATGCCGCGCTTCCAGGCGTGATAGGGCTCGGCTGCCCAGTGCTGGATGGCGCAGCCGCCACAGACGCCGAAATGCGGACAGAACGGCTCGATGCGCTCGGAGCTTGCCACGTCTACCGCGAGCAGCTTGCGGCGATCGGGATGGCGGCCCGCGACGTGATCGACCTCGACGGTCTCGCCGCCAAGCGTGTAGGGCACATAGATCGCTTCGCCCGTCGCCATCGAGACGCCGTCGCCGCGATGGCCAACGTGATCGATCGTCAGACGTTCAACCACGGCGCGCCCCCAGGAAGAATTCGATATTGCCGTCGCCGCCCGCAATCGAGGAGGGAAATATCTCGATGTCGGTGCAGCCGAGCGAAGCGGCAAAGGCGGCGATGTCGTCGCAGATCTCCTTGTGCACGGCGGCGTCGCGGACGATGCCCTTCTTGTTGTGCTTCCTATCAGCCTCGAACTGCGGCTTGATCAGCGCCAGCAGGCTCATCGGCGCGGCGGCGAGGGAAAGCGCCACCGGCAGCACCGTCTTGAGCGAGATGAAGCTGACGTCGATGACGACGACATCGGGCCGTGCCGGCAGCCGCTTGCCGTCATAGCTGCGGATGTCGGTCTCCTCCATCGACACGATCTTTGGATGATCCCGCAGCGAGGGATGCAGCTGGCTGGTGCCGACATCGATTGCGAACACCAGGCTTGCGCCGTTCGCCAGCAGCACCTCGGTGAAGCCGCCGGTGGACGCGCCGACGTCGAGGCAGACATGATCCTCGATTTCGATCGGATAGCGCTCCAACGCGCCGGCGAGCTTGACGCCGCCACGGGAGACGTAGGGGTGCGCAGGCTCGGCCTGGATCACCGCATCCTCGGCAATCGTCTCGGACGGTTTTGAAACCTGCTTGTCGTCGGCCGTGACGAGGCCAGCCTCGATCGCCGCGCGCGCCCGCGCCCGGCTCTCGAACAGGCCGCGCTCGACCAGCAATACATCTGCGCGCTTGCGGGCAGGGGACATCACGCTCTCATGTGACACTTCTAGGGACGATTGATGGGATCATGTAGCGATCAATCGCGCGGCCGCCATCCGGACGCAAGCCTCGAACGTCAGACCCTGCATGTCGACCTCTGCGGTCTGCCCTCGGAGGTACGGTCCATGAAGCGGCTGACGCGGCCGACATTTTACGAAGCGAATGCCGAAAATTTGGATCGGGATGCGAGCCGCAGCGCGAGCTCTGCTGCCTCCCCCGCCTGCGGGGAAAGGCCGGGGAGAGGGTGTCTCCGCAAGCAAGGACTTCAAGAGGGGAAGCCTCACCCGACTGCGCGATAGCCGGGGCATCGCCCCGGCGTTCCTAGAGGATGGCCGCCGGAGGCGGCCTACGCTCTCCCGCAAGCGGGAGAGGTGAAACCAATCATCAGGCCAGCTTGACCGTCTCGGCCTTGACGTCCTTGCCGAGTGCCTCGAACACCTTGGCGACGATGCCCTTGGCGTCGAGACCGGCGCGGCCGTACATCGCGGCCGGGGTGTCGTGGTCCTGGAACACGTCGGGCAGCACCATCGAGCGGAACTTGACCATGCCGGTGTCGAGCACGCCCTGATCGGTCAGGTACTGCGCGACATGCGAGCCGAAGCCGCCGACCGAGCCTTCCTCGATCGTGATCAGGATCTCGTGGTCGCGGGCAAGCTTGAGCACCAGCTCGGTGTCCAGCGGCTTCATGAAGCGGGCATCGGCGATCGTGGTCGACAGGCCATGGGCCGCGAGTTCGTCGGCCGCCTTTTCGCATTCGGCGAGACGCGTGCCGAAGGAGAGCAGGGCGATCTTGCTGCCCTGGCGGATCATGCGGCCCTTGCCGACCTCGAGCGGAATGCCGACCTCCGGCATCTCGATGCCGCGGCCTTCGCCGCGCGGATAGCGCAGCGAGCTCGGACGGTCGTCGATCGCGACCTGGGTGGCCACCATGTGCACGAGCTCGGCCTCATCCGCCGCCGCCATGATCACCATGTTGGGCAGGCAGCCGAGATAGGCGTTGTCGAACGAGCCGGCATGCGTCGCGCCGTCGGCGCCGACAAGGCCGGCGCGGTCGATGGCGAAGCGGACCGGCAGGTTCTGAATCGCGACGTCGTGCACGATTTGGTCGTAGCCGCGCTGCAGGAAGGTCGAGTAGATCGCGCAGAACGGCTTGTAGCCTTCGCTCGCAAGACCGGCGGCAAAGGTGACCGCGTGCTGCTCGGCGATGCCGACGTCGAAGGTGCGATCGGGGAAGGCCTTATTGAAGATGTCGACGCCGGTGCCGGACGGCATCGCCGCGGTGATGGCGACGATCTTGTCGTCCTTCTCGGCTTCCTTGACGAGGCTCTGGCCGAATACGTTCTGGTAGGCCGGCGCGTTGGGTTTGGCTTTCGCCTGGGTGCCCGTCGCGACGTCGAACTTGACGACCGCGTGGTACTTGTCGGCGGAAGCTTCCGCCGGGCCGTAGCCCTTGCCCTTCTGGGTCACGACGTGGACCAGGATCGGGCCGGTCTCCATGTCGCGGACGTTCTTCAGCACGGGCAGCAGATGGTCGAGATTGTGGCCGTCGATCGGGCCGACATAGTAGAAGCCGAGCTCCTCGAACAGCGTACCGCCGTCCATCATGAAGCCGCGGGAATATTCCTCGACGCGGTTGGCGCGGTTGGCGATGATCTTGGGCAGGCGCTTGTTGATCTGCTTGGCCGCATCGCGCAGCGTGCGATAGGTCTTGCCCGAGTAGAGGCGCGACAGATAGGCGCTCATCGCGCCGACCGGCGGCGCGATCGACATGTCATTGTCGTTGAGGATGACGATCAGGCGCGAGTTCATCGCACCCGCATTGTTCATGGCCTCATAGGCCATGCCCGCCGACATTGCGCCGTCACCGATCACGGCGATAACGTTGTTCTTGCCGCCGGAGAGGTCGCGCGCGACGGCCATGCCGAGGCCGGCGGAAATCGAGGTCGAGGAATGCGCGGCGCCGAACGGATCGTAATCGCTCTCGCTGCGCTTGGTGAAGCCGGACAGGCCGCCGCCGGTGCGCAGCGTGCGGATGCGGTCGCGCCGGCCGGTGAGGATCTTGTGCGGATAGGCCTGATGGCCGACGTCCCAGATCAGCCGGTCGCGCGGCGTGTCGAAGACGTAATGGATCGCGGTGGTGAGCTCGACCACGCCGAGACCCGCGCCGAAGTGACCGCCGGTGACCGAGACGGCATCGATGGTCTCCTGCCGCAGCTCGTCGGCAACCTGGCGAACCTGCTCGATCTTGAGCTTGCGCAGGTCGTCCGGCGTCCGGATGGTGTCGAGAAGCGGCGTTTTACTGTATGCGTTCACGGCGATTTCCAATTTGTCAGCGCCGGAAGGTCGTTCCGGTGCGCGATGGGTTTGCACAATATCGGCGCAGCGCGAGTCCTCAAACCGTCGGAGCCACCTGCATGGGGCAAGGCCCCGTCTTCAAGCTTAGGTAAGCTTAAGTGCGCTCCGGTTCAGTCTCTGTGATCCCTGTCACTTAGATCGGCTTCGTCCGTCCCAGCCAATTTCATCAGCAGTTTGAAGCGCTTGTCGTCGGTAATCGGTGCCCACGCAAGGCTTGCAAAAAGCCACACTCCGCGCAGCTTTACACCAAAGCTTGGGCCAAAGCCAACCCGCCGGACCGATTAGGGGTATGCAGATGCAACCGGCGGGCCAGAGTGGTTAACTGTGGTCCGCGACGAGGGGTTCCCGGCTTGGCTGGTTTCCTGGCGGCTTTTTCGCCGCGAATCAGATCTTTTTCGGTCCCGGAGCCGCTGATTGCCCCGTGGCCAGCAGTGGCGCCTGCGATGGAACTGTCATGTCTCGTGGGACGGCGCCCTGCGATCCTGAAAACTCGGCCCGCTACGCTGCCATTGCCGTGTCACAGTGCCAAGCGCGTCAGAAGCCGAGCGAGGAAACGTGTGTGGGACAGTTTTGGCTTATTGCACGTCGAGCGGCGCAGTGCCGGTGGCCTGGCCGCTGGCATCGGTGGTGATCTTGTCGACGCGGGCCTCGGCCTGGCGCAGCAATTCCTCGCAGCGGCGCTTCAGCGCCTCGCCACGCTCGTAGATCGTCACGGATTCTTCGAGCGGCACCTTGCCGTCTTCGAGCCGCTTCACGATCGTTTCGAGTTCCTCGATCGCGCGCTCGAAGGTGAGCCTGGAGACGTCGACTTGGGTGTTTTCGGCCATATCCGTTTCCGATTGCCCGATTCGCTTTCCTTGCAGTGAAAGCGGGTTTTGCGGGCTTAATGTGGCGGGCGTCGTCAGGCACCCATCAGGGCGCCGACATGCGCCGTAACAGATTCTTTCAGTCCTTGCAGGTCATAGCCGCCCTCGAGCACCGAAACAACGCGTCCCCCCGCGGACTTGTCGGCGAGATCCATCAGCTTGCGCGTCACCCAGGCATAGTCCTCCGCGCGCAAATTCAGCGAAGCCAGCGGATCGCGATAATGCGCATCGAAGCCGGCGGAAATGACCACGAGCTCGGGGCTGAATTTTTCGAGTTGCGGCAGGATCAGGTTCTCGAACGCGGAGCGGAATTCCGGCCCGCCGTCCTCGGAGGCAAGCGGCGCGTTGACGATGGTGTCGTGATCGCCGCGTTCGCTTTTCGCGCCCGTGCCCGGAAACAGCGGCATCTGGTGCGTCGAGCAGTACATCACGGTCGGGTCCGACCAGAAAATGTCCTGGGTGCCGTTGCCGTGATGCACGTCGAAATCGACGATGGCCGCGCGCTTGATGCCGTATTTGCGCTGCGCATGGCGCGCGGCGATGGCAACATTGTCGAAGAAGCAGAAGCCCATCGGCTTGCCGATCTCGGCGTGATGGCCGGGCGGGCGCACCGCGACGAAGGCGTTGCGATGCTCGCCCGCCATCACCGCTTCCGTCGCCGCGACTGCGCCGCCGACGCCGCGCATCACCGCTTCCCACGTGCCCGGCGACATCGACGTGTCGCCGTCGATATAAACCTGTCCGCTGGTCGGCGCGATGTGGCGCAGCTCGGTGACGTAATGCTCGTTGTGGCAGAGCGTGACGAGATCGAGATCGCCTTCCGGTGCCTGGTCGCGCACCAGAAACTGGAAACGCTCATGAGACAGCGCTTCTTCCACCGCCCGAAGACGATCCGGCCTCTCAGGATGTCCCGGCGGCGTGACATGGTCGAGGCAGGCCTTGTGGGAAAGGAGAAGCGTGCTCATCAGGTCGGCCTCACAGGAAACGGGCTTTTGGCGTCGTTGGCGCATCCGGCGCCAAAACGCAATGCAGAACCCAATCTATGCGCTTGGGCGGCAATGGCAAAGGGTTGTCCGGCCCGGCCGGTTTGATCCGGATCAATTCACGCGCAGGATGCGGCTCGGCGGTAGCGGACCGATCGGCCCGTGTGCCCGGAAGAACGCAAACAGCGCGTCCGCGTCGTAGCCGCCATATTGTGGCGCCGTGCCTTGTTTGGCGATGGTAAAACCGTCGCCGCCGACGGCGAGGTAATCGTTGAGGGTGACGCGGTAGCCGCTTCCAGGTTCGATCGGCCTGCCGTTGAGCGTCATCTTCTCGGGGATCACGCGCTCGCCGAATGGCTTCGCCGCATCCCAGGCATAGCTGAATCCGTTCGACACCTGGAGGATCCGCGGCCGCTTCGGGTCCAACCATTGCTGCTCGAGCATGTCCCTGAGCTGGCTGCCGGTCAGCGTCATCGTGACGAGGCGGTTGCGGAACGGCTGGCTGGCGAAAACATCGCCGAAGGATATCGCGCCGTTCTCCTTCGGGACGATGTCGGTGCGGATGCCGCCGGGATTGGTGAGCGCGATGACAGCGCTCCCATCTTTGGCTTCCCTGGTCGCAGCAAGCTGCGCGTCCGCGATGACGTCGCCGAGCGGGCTTTCGCCGGCCTCGTTCGGCACGCGCGACAGCGTCTGCGTCACCGATCCGGCCGGCCGGTTGGCGATCGGCGCTGAGAGCCTGTCGTAGGCCTCGATCAGCGCGGTCTGTTCCGCGTCCCTCGCGAGTGAGGCATTGGCGACGATGACGTTCTCGCCCCTGGCGCTGACGATGTCGCGCGTTGTGGGATCGAGCTTCAGGTCGATCGCGGTAACCAGCGTGCCATATTTGTCGCCGCTGGTGACGAGCCGCCCGTCGATGTCGCAGACATAGGCGCGATGGGTGTGGCCGCTGACGACGACGTCGACGGCGCGGTCGAATTTTTTGACGATGTCGACGATCGGCCCCGTGATAGCCGGGCATTCATTGTAGTCGCCGGCGGGCTCGCCGCCCTGGTGGATCAGCACCACGATCGCCTCGACGCCGCGCGCCTTGAGCTGCGGCACGAGCGCGTTCACCGTCTCGGCTTCGTCGCGGAATTCGAGCCCGGCGATGCCCGACGGCGAGACGATGCCCGCGGTCTCCTTCAAGGTCAGCCCGATGAAGGCGACCGGGATGCCGTCGAATTCCCTGATCTCGTATGGCGGCAGCACGCTGTTGCCCGTCGCGGTCTCGATGGTGGATGCCGCGAGATAACGGAATTTGGCGCCCGTGAAGGGGTGCGGTCCCTGGCAGCCGTCGAGCGGATGGCAGCCGCCGTTCTGCATCCTGAGCAGCTCGGTCTTGCCCTCGTCGAATTCGTGGTTGCCGACGGACGTGATCGCAAGCCCCATCATCGAGAGCGATTCGATCGAGGGCTCGTCGTGAAACATCGCCGACAGGAACGGGCTCGCGCCGATCAGGTCGCCGGCGGCGACGAAGATCGTGTTCTTGTGCCCTTCGCGCAGCTGCTTGACCAGCGTCGCCATGTATTCGGCGCCGCCGGCCGCCACCATCACCTTTCTGGCCTTATCCTCGGGATCTCCGATGCGGATGCCACCCGGCGGCGGGCGCAGATTGCCGTGGAAATCGTTGATCGCGAGGATGCGCAGCTCGACCGGTGGGACGGTCTGGGCCGAGGCGGGGAGGGTGCTGGCGAGGGCGAGGGCGGTGAGGAGGGATCGGTATCGCATGGAACCAAGATTAGTCATTCCGCGCGAAGTTTTCACGAAGCACTGTCGTGAACGTGCCGCGGCCGGATGAGGTTTCTCTCCCGACCACCGTCCCGTAGGGTGGGCAAAGCGAAGCGTGCCCACGTCTTTCGCTGTCATCGACAGATGGTGGGCACGGCGCAAATGCGCCTTTGCCCACCCTACGATTCGGACACGCGGAGGAAATGTGCACCCTACCGCTTCTTCCTGTTCGCGAACGCATTGAATGCGGCCACCGCTTCCTCCGATTTCAGCCGCTCGCCGAACAGGTGACCTTCCTGGTCGATGCGGCGGGTGAGCTCTTCGGCCGGCGTGCGTAGCAGTTTGCGCGAGGTCGCGACCGCCTCGGCCGGCAGCCGGCAGATCTCGCGCGCCACTTTGCGCGCCTCGACCTCGGTATGTCCCGGCGACACAACGGCGTTGACGAAGCCGGCGGCATGCGCGTCTGCGGCGGAAAAAGTCCGCCCCATCACCAGCATCGCGAAGGCGCGCTGGTAGCCCATCGTGTTCGGCATCAAGAGGCTGGCCGCGCCGACCGGGACGAGTCCGAGATGGATATAGGGCGCGGAGAAGGTCGCAGCGTTCGAGGCCAGCACATAGTCGCAGTGGAACAGCATCACGGTACCCATGCCGATCGAGGCGCCGTCGACGGCTGCGATGATCGGCTTGGTATTGAGGGCGAGCGAATAGAGAAATTTTGCGCCCTCCGACAGCGTCTCGGGGCGCGAGGTGTCGGCGTGCATGAAATCGTCGATGTCGTCGCCGGCGGTGAACACGCCGGAGCCGCCGGTGATGATCATGCAGCGGATATCAGGGTTGTTCTGCGCGGTGTCGATCGCGCGGCCCATCTCCCGATACATGTCCTGGGTGATCGCGTTCTTCTTGCCCGGGCGACGCAGGGTGATCACGCGCGTTCCGCGCTCCTCGGTGATCACGATGTTGCCATTCGGCATGTGAGCCCCCTGCGCTCGCTGCGACCTCGCCGCTTCGCGAGTCTCGCCAAGCGTCAGCCTACATCATCTCGCAGGCGTGCCAATGCGCTGGCTCAATCTTTTCGGCGCCAATTTCCGCACGGCCGGCGCATGACAGCCGTTGCCGCGGCGCCCCGCAACAATTGGCTACAATGTTTCATTTGAAAAACCGGTGGTTGTGGTGCACGATCTGGCGCGGTTCCATTTGGCCGATTGCTCGATTGATGATTGCCGCAACCCGCGTCGACGAATCCTCGCTGCACTACCGCGGCTGGCGCGTCGTGCTGGCCTGCTTTCTGATGGCCTTCTTCATGTTCGGCTTCGGCCTGTACGGCCAGGGCGTCTATCTTGCCGAGCTGCAGCGCGCCCATGGCTGGCCGGGCACACTGGTCTCCGCGGCAAGCACTTTCTCGTTCCTCCTGACCTCCGTGCTCGTCATCTTTACCGACGATCTGCTCGCCCGCATCGGGTTGCGCTCGCTGATCCTGTGCGGCCTGGTCGCGCTCGGCGCCTCGACGGTGCTGCTGGCGCTGATGCAGACGCCCTGGCAGCTCTATCTCGCCTATGGCCTGATGTCGGTCGGCTGGACCGGCATGGGCACCGTGGTGATCGCGACCGTGCTGAACTCCTGGTTCGAACGCCGGCGCGGGCTCGCGCTCAGCCTCGCGTTCAACGGCGCGACCTGCGGCGGCATCGTCCTCGTTCCGCTGCTGCTGTCGCTGTCCGGCAGCATCGGCTTTCGGTCTGCCATGCTGGCGGCCACGACGGCGATGATAGTGCTGGTGCTGCCGGTGGTCGTGATCTTCATCGGCTGGCCGACCGGGATGTCGCTGGCATCGGACGGGCGTTCCTCCGGCGGCGGCGCGGCCGCACCAGGCCGATCCCGCAAGGCGCTGCTCGCCAACGCGGCGTTCTGGACCATGGTATTGCCGATCGCCATCGCGCTGCTGGCGCAGATGGGATTCATCATCCACCAGGTGAGCTTTCTCGAGCCGCTGATCGGCCGCTCCGCGGCAGGGCTCGCGGTCACCGTCATGGCGGCGATGGCGGTGGTCGGCCGGCTCTCGCTCGGCCTGTTTGTCGACCGGCTCGATCCGCGGCTCGCCTGCGCGGCCTCGATGACGAGCCAGGCGACGGCGCTGTTCGTTCTCCTGCAGAGCACGAACCCGACGATGCTGCTGCTGTGCTGTGCCGTCTACGGCTTCTCGATCGGCAACATGATTACATTCCCACCCTTGATCATCCAGCGCGAGATCGGCGCCAGCGCCTTCGCCGCCGCCATGGGATTGGGCACGTCGATCAGCGGCATTGTCAGCGCCTTCGGTCCAGGTATCGTCGGGCTGGTACGGAGCTTCACCGGCAACTACACGACGGCGTTTGCGATGTGCGTGGTGCTGGATCTCGCCGCGGCGGGCATCGTGCTGTGGCGGCCGGGGGGGAAGGGCGAAGCTCGCAGCTTCGTAGCTTGAGCTGGGTTGCCTCTCGTGCCCCGGACGCAGCGCAGCGCTACTTCAGCGGTGCGCTGCAGAGCCGAGGCCCATGTCACCCGATCGCGTTTTCGGCCTGGGTCCCGGCTCTGCGCAGCAACGCTCCGCGTTGCAGCGCGTCCGGGACACATGAGGCAACTACCCCAGCAACACCGCATCCGCCGCGGCGACCGACTCTGCGCTTTCCGTCACCGTGCGCTCGAGCGCGGGCGCCTGCACCGTAATGTTCTCGGCGAAGAAGCGTGCGAGCGAGACGTAGCGCGCGGCGTCCGTGTTGCCGTCGGCCTTGGCGGCGAGCGCCT